>JANOZQ010000377.1:0-5021 GCA_031429555.1 Sphingomonas sp.
TATATTGCAGGCAAGTTCCTGAATGCCGACCTCGACAAAGCCAGCGAAGAGAATGAGCGGCAGCATTTTCTGGTCGAACGCAATGATGGCGTGCGGATCGGGTTCACGCAGATTGCAGGCCTGATCGCGCGGCGGATTGTGCCGTTTGTGAAGGCGGGTGATTCAGTGACGGTGGGGCAACGTGTTGGACTGATCCGGTTTGGCAGCCGTGTCGATGTCTACCTGCCTGCCGGGACAGCGTCGAAAGTGGCGCTGGGTCAGCGCAGTGTTGCCGGCGAGACAATACTCGGACTGATCGGCGACAATCATATTGCCATGAGCATTAGCCAGTGAAGCAGCCAATGCGCGGGATCCCGCTGCGCACGGTGGCGCCAAACGCCATTACGGCACTGGCACTGTGTTTTGGCCTGACGGGTATCCGGTTCGCGATTGCCGCATCGGGCGCGCAGGGCGTTCCCGATGATTGGGTGAAAGCCATCGGATCGATCATTATTGCTGGCATTCTCGACGGTGTCGATGGCCGTGTCGCGCGGATGTTTCGGGGGGAAAGCCGGTTCGGGGCAGAGCTTGATTCGCTCTCGGACGTCATTGCGTTTGGCGTGTCGCCTGCGCTGATCATCTATCTCTGGTCGCTTCAGCATTTTCCCCGATTCGGCTGGTTCTGTGCGCTGGCGTTTGCTGTGTGTCAGGCGCTTCGGCTGGCAAGGTTTAATGCACGGATCGATGTGGAGGACCAGCCGCACAAATCGGCGGGATTTTTGACGGGCGTTCCGGCGCCTGCAGGGGCGGGACTCGCGTTCCTGCCGCTCTATCTCTGGATTGTTACTGACAATGCGATGTTCCGCGAGCCCTATATCGTCGCGCCTTGGCTGGCTTTTATCGCGATGCTGATGATTTCCAATGTTGCGACGTTCAGCTGGGGTTCGATCCGCTTGCGCCGCACAATCCGGCTCGAGGCAATTTTGCTTCTCGCGCTTGTCGGCACCGCACTCTTCGCCGAACCATTGTGGACGCTGATTGTTGTTTCAATCGGTTACGTCGCGATGATCCCGTTCAGTATGCGCAGCTATGCCAAGGTCAAGCGGCGGCGCGCAGTGGAGCATAATTCGGCCGTATAGGGACCGATTGCCTGATCCGACGGGGACCGAAGTTCACGAAGTTCTCACTACGGAGCGTATCTCCGCGAAGCGCGCCACAGATCGTTTCCGATGCGTTGCGAATCGTCACAACGATCAATCCGACCGTCGCTGACAACATCGTCAGCACCACGACAAATGATAAAAATCCGAGCATTACTGAGACTCCTGCTTGGCGGGGAAACTTAAGTTACCCGACTTGGTTCCGTATGTTCATGATTTGTTCTTAACATCATCCTTGCGCATTGTGCAAGCGCTAAGTATGGGGCCTGTCCATTCCACATGGGAAGCACCATACCGGTGCCCCGCCGCAAGGCAGGGTCATCGCTTCCCAGAGGTTCAACCGGGTTAGGAGAAACGATTATGGCGGCACCTGTCGTCACGATGCACCAGCTGCTTGATGCTGGCGCACATTTTGGGCACCAGACGCACCGCTGGAACCCGAAGATGAAGCCGTACATCTTTGGCGACCGCAACGGCGTTCACATTCTCGATCTGTCGCAGACCGTGCCTTTGATGGCGCGTGCGCTCGACTTCGTGTCGTCAACCGTTGCAGCGGGTGGCAAGGTTTTGTTCGTCGGCACCAAGCGCCAGGCGCAGGAGCCGATTGCCGATGCCGCGCGCATGGCGAACCAGCATTTCGTCAATCACCGCTGGCTGGGCGGCATGCTCACCAACTGGAAGACGATTTCGGGGTCGATCAAGCGCTTCAAGGCGCTCGAGGAACAGCTTTCGGGCGACACCGCCGGCCTGACCAAGAAGGAAGTCCTTCAGCTGACGCGCGAAAAGGATAAGTTCGAGCTGTCGCTGGGCGGCATCCGCGACATGAACGGCATTCCCGATGTCATGTTCGTCATTGACGCCAACAAGGAAGAGCTGGCGATCAAGGAAGCCAATGTCCTTGGCATTCCCGTTGTTGCGATTCTCGATTCGAACGTCTCGCCCGATGGCATTGCGTTCCCGATTCCGGCGAATGACGATGCGGCACGGGCAATCCGGCTTTATTGCGAAGCGATTGGTGCGGCCGCAACGCGCGGTGGCCAGTCGGGTGCTTCCGCACGCGGTGTGGACATTGGCGCGATGGTCGAGCCGCCGGTTGAAACGGCTCTGGTCGAAGAGCCGGTTGTTGAGCCCGTCGTAGAAGATGTCGCGGAAGTTGCTGTTCCTGTCGCAGAAGCACCTCCGGCTGAAACCGTCGAAGCAGAAGCACCGTCGGAAGACGCAGCAACCGCCTGAACCGTCACATTTTAATCATGAAGACGGGGCAGGGCGCGTAACGAAGCGTGCCCGCCCCGTCGGCATATCAAACGAAGAAGGAATTGAGACATGGCCGAGATCACAGCTGCCAGCGTCAAGGAACTGCGCGAAATTTCGGGCGCAGGCATGATGGATTGCAAGAAAGCCCTCGGCGAAACCGACGGCAACATGGATGCAGCGGTTGACTGGCTGCGCACCAAGGGACTGGCGACCGCTGCCAAGAAAGCTGGCCGCACAGCATCCGAAGGGCTCGTTGGCGTTGTTGTCAGCGGAAACACGGGCGCCGCCGTCGAAGTGAACAGCGAAACCGATTTCGTTGCCAAGAACGATCAGTTTCAGGGTTTTGTCCGCGGCGTGACCGAACTCGCGTTGACGCATAACGACAGCATCGAAGCGCTGGCTGCCGCGCCGATGGGTGACGCAACTGTGCAGGACGTGCTGACTGCGAACATTGCGACGATCGGTGAAAACCAGTCGCTGCGCCGCGTCGCCACTGTGTCAGTGACCGAAGGAGCGGTGGTTTCCTACGTCCACAACGCGGCAGCGCCGGGCCTCGGCAAGATTGGCGTTCTCGTTGCGCTCGAAGGCAATGCCGACAAGGCTGCCATAGAAACGCTCGGCAAGCAGCTGGCAATGCACATTGCGGCCGCCAACCCGCTGGCGTTGCACGGGGCCGATCTCGACGCGGCGCTCGTCGAGCGTGAGCGTGCGATTGCTATGGAAAAGGCTGCGGAAAGCGGCAAGCCTGCCGAAATCATCGGCAAGATGGTAGACGGCGCGATGGCAAAGTTCCGCAAGGAAAACGCGCTGATGTCGCAACTGTTCGTGATGGACAACAAAACCGTCATTGCCGATGTCGTCGCAGCGGCCGCAAAGGCAGCGGGTGGCACCATTGCGCTGACCAATTACGTCCGGTTCCAGCTGGGTGAAGGCATCGAAAAGGCGGTCAACGATTTTGCTGCCGAAGTGGCCGCAACCTCGGGCGTTCCTCAAGGCTAAGCGATACTTGGCAAGCGCGCGCACGCTGACTAGGGTACGCGTCGCTCCTGCCCCTCAACGAAAGTAAGCCCCGCGCGATGAGCCGCCCCCGCTACAAACGCATCCTGCTGAAACTGTCGGGCGAAGTGCTGATGGGGCCATCGGGCCTGAGCATCGACCCCGAGGAAACCGCGCGCGTGGCCGGCGAGATCGCCAATGCCAAGGCAATGGGGTTCGAGTTGTGCGTTGTTGTCGGCGGCGGGAATATCTTTCGCGGGATGGCAGCGGCAGCGAAGGGCATCGAGCGCGCGACCGCCGATTATATGGGCATGCTGGCAACGGTCATGAATGCGCTTGCCGTGCAGAATGTGCTCGAAGCGATTGGTGTCGATACCCGCGTGCAGTCAGCGATCCCGATGTCGAGCGTGTGTGAACCCTACATTCGCAGACGCGCCGAACGGCATCTGGAGAAAGGCCGCATTGTGATCTTTGCGGCGGGACCGGGAAGTCCGTTCTTTACGACTGACACCGGCGCGGCGTTACGCGCCGCTGAAATGAAATGCGAAGCGCTGTTCAAGGGCACCTCGGTTGACGGTGTCTATGATAGTGACCCGAAGAAGAACGCATCCGCCAAGCGTTATGATACAGTAAGTTATAAGCGCGTTCTTTCAGATAATCTGAAAGTTATGGACGCGTCCGCCGTGGCGATGTGCCGCGATAATAATATTCCGATCGTCGTCTTCAACATCCGAGAACAGGGCAATCTGGCCACGGTTCTTGGTGGTGGTGGCGTTGCAACGGTCGTGGGGAATGAGGAAGCCTGAAAAATGCCAGCTTATGACAAATCCGATCTCGAACGCCGGATGCACGGTGCTGTTGAATCGCTGAAGGGCGATCTGTCCGGTCTGCGAACAGGGCGTGCGTCGGTCAATCTCCTCGATCCGGTGACCGTTGAGGTTTACGGCGCGCACATGCCGCTCAACCAGGTCGCAACGGTATCCGCGCCCGAGCCGCGCATGCTATCGGTACAAGTCTGGGACAAGGGCAATGTCGGACCGGTGGACAAGGCGATCCGCTCGGCGGGACTGGGATTGAACCCGATTGTCGACGGCACAACGATCCGCCTGCCGATCCCCGACCTGACCGAGGAGCGCCGCAAGGAACTCGCGAAACTCGCCGGGCAATATGCCGAAAAAGCCCGGATTGCGGCGCGCAATGTACGCCGTGATGGGATGGACGCGCTCAAGATCGACGAGAAAAAGGGCGACATGAGCGAAGACGAGCGCAAGCGGCACGAGACCGAAGTGCAGAAGCTGACCGATAGCACGATATCCGAGCTTGATGCAGCGGCAAGCGCGAAGGAAAAGGAAATTCTGGGCAAGTGACCGCATTGGCGGCCAGCCCCTTAGCCATATCCGGTACAGCGGCGGGTGTGCCGCGCCACGTTGCCATCATCATGGATGGCAATGGCCGATGGGCGAAAAAGCGCCATTTGCCGCGCCTTGCGGGACACCGCAAAGGCATCGAAGCCGTTCGCACCGTATCGCGCGAAGCGCGTGAAATGGGCATCGACGTGCTGACGCTTTACGCCTTTTCATCGGAAAACTGGCGGCGACCGGCGGAGGAAGTCAGCGACCTCATGGGGCTGCT
>JANOZQ010000378.1:0-1693 GCA_031429555.1 Sphingomonas sp.
ACGCCCGCCAGCGGATGCCGCCAGACCAGCTGGACGATGCTGGCAACCGCTATGCCGGTCCAGCCGCCCATGCCCAGCCACGCGGCGGGCACATGCATGTAAATGATCCGGAACGCATCACCCTGAAGATAGTCCGGCGGGACCATGAAAAGCCCGCCATAGGTGCCAAGCACAATCAGCAGGATACCGCCAATGCCGCAGATGGCCGTAAGCGGCCGGGCTAGTTTCAGGAAACGGGTCGGATTCGCCAGCGCGTGCATTGAGCGCGTCCTTTAGCGCAGCATTCGGGCGCTTGGAAGCAGTTTGCGCCAGTCGTGTGCTTGTCACATGATCGGGTTAACAAAATCCGAGTCGAGAGGAGAATATCATGACCACAGCCGAGATTGCCGCCGATTTTGCCGCACTCTGTATTGCCGGAAAGTTTGACGAAGCTGGCGAGAAATATTGGTCTCCCGACATTGTCAGCGTGGAAGCCATGGGCCCCGATCCGGTATCGCACGGCATCAAAGCCGCGCGGGCAAAAGGCGTTTGGTGGTACGAGAACCATGAAGTTCACAGCGCCGCTGCGACTGGCCCCTTTGTCAACGGAGACCAGTTTATCATCCGCTTCAAGATGGACATCACGTTCAAGGAAACCGGCGCACGGACGCAGATGGACGAAGACGCGCTATACACCATCAAAGACGGCAAAATTGTCGAGGAACGCTTTTTCTACGGAAGCTAGCGTCCAATAAGGCCCCGTGCGATGCGGTCGGCGACTTGTGCTGGGGTATCGCCCGTCGATGCGCTTTCATCCCAGATCCGGTTCAGGCGATCCGGAATGGCGTCGATACGTCGGTTGATCTCGGCATCGCCTGCGCCATCGATATGGCGCAACACGTTGATAATCCCGCCTGCATTGATGACATAATCGGGCGCATAAAGAATGCCACGTGCGCTGAGTTCGGCACCTTGGGTGGCCGTCGCAAGCTGGTTGTTTGCGCCTCCCGCAACGGCAGCAACTTTGAGTTTGAGAATGCTTTCACTGGTCAGGATCGCACCTAGCGCGCATGGGCTTAGGACATCGGCATCAACCGTCATGATATCATCGGCAGACACGACGCCAGCGCCCAGTTCGGCGGCGAGAAGTTCGGCACGTCCCTGGTCAGCGTCGGCCAGCGTCAACTGCGCACCGTTCTTCGCCAGCCAGCGCGCCAGTCCACCGCCGACACTGCCGACACCTTGGATTGCGATATGGACGCCCTTGACGCTTTCGCGCTTCAACGCGCGCCGAACCGTCGCACAAACGCCAAGATAAACGCCGCGCGCCGTCGAGGGGCCAGGATCGCCCCCGCTGGCACCGGGAAGGCCAGCCACATGCGCCGTCGTCTTGGACAATGCGACCATGTCAGCCAACGACATGCCGACATCCTGTGCAGTGATGTAACGTCCGCCTAGACTGTCGACGGCGTGCGCAAAGGCGTCGAGCATTTCGGGTGACTTAGTCGCGTCTGCATCTGCAAGGATGACAGCCTTCCCGCCCCCCGCAGGCAATCCCGCCATCGCATTTTTGAAACTCATGCCGCGCGACAGACGCAGCGCATCGGTTACAGCGTCGCCCTTGTCGGCATAATGCCAGAAACGAGTGCCGCCGGCTGCCGGACCCAGTTTTGTCGAATGGATCGCAATGATTGCGGTCAGCCCCGTCGCGTGA
>JANOZQ010000379.1:0-5064 GCA_031429555.1 Sphingomonas sp.
ACCGCATGGACCTCGGCAACGCTCATCCCCTCGCGCAAAGCCTGCGCCGCGACCAGCAACCGGTCGGGCGTCGCCCGTGACAATGCCGCAATCAGGTCATCCTTCGACGCGCCCTTCAACTCATCGACAAAATTGAATCCCGACAGCCCCGTCTCCAGCCCCCGCAGCGCCTTTTGCAACGATTCATGGATATTGCGCCCAATCGCCATCACTTCGCCAACCGACTTCATAGCCGTCGACAGCAGCGGCTCGGCCCCCTTGAACTTCTCGAAGGCAAAGCGCGGGATCTTGGTCACGACATAATCGATAGTCGGCTCGAACGACGCTGGCGTCGCCCCGGTAATGTCGTTCTGCACCTCGTCGAGCGTATACCCGACCGCCAGCAACGCCGCGACCTTGGCAATCGGGAACCCCGTGGCTTTCGACGCCAGTGCCGACGACCGCGACACCCGCGGGTTCATCTCGATCACGATCAGGCGGCCATCGGCGGGATTGACCGCGAACTGCACGTTCGATCCGCCCGTCTCCACCCCGATCTCGCGCAAGCACGCAATCGAGGCGTTGCGCATGATCTGATATTCCTTGTCGGTCAGCGTCAGCGCGGGCGCGACCGTGATGCTGTCGCCGGTATGCACGCCCATCGGGTCGACATTTTCGATCGAACAGATGATGATGCAATTGTCGTTGCGGTCGCGCACGACTTCCATCTCATATTCTTTCCACCCGAGCAGCGATTCCTCGATCAGCACTTCGGTCGTCGGCGACGCGTCGAGCCCGCCGCGCACGATCTCGATAAATTCTTCGCGGTTATAGGCAACGCCTCCACCCGTCCCCCCCATCGTGAACGACGGCCGGATGATCGACGGCAACCCCGTCCGCTCAAGCACGCCCAGCGCCTCGTCGAGCGTATGCGCAATCCCCGACCGTGCCGATTCCAGTCCGATCTTGGTCATCGCATCGCGAAACTTGATCCGGTCTTCGGCCTTGTCGATCGCCTCGGCATCCGCGCCGATCATCTCGACGCCATATTTGGCCAGCGTGCCGTCGTTGAACAGCGCCAGCGCGGTATTCAGCGCCGTCTGCCCGCCCATCGTAGGCAGCACCGCATCGGGGCGTTCTTTCTCGATGATCTTGGCGACAATTTCGGGCGTGATCGGCTCGATATAAGTCGCATCCGCCAGCTCGGGATCGGTCATGATCGTCGCCGGGTTCGAATTGACGAGGATGATCCGATACCCCTCAGCCTTCAGCGCCTTGACCGCCTGTGTCCCCGAATAGTCGAACTCGCATGCCTGCCCGATGACGATCGGGCCAGCACCAATGATCAGGATGGAGGAGATGTCAGTGCGTTTGGGCATTTACCTACCGACCGCCTCGATTTGGCTTACATAAATCAGTCCAGCATTGCCACACAGTCCGGAATGCACTCGCACCTTTTTCCCTTCCTCAAGCATGTCTTCCAACCAACTAAGTGTTAACCGCCGCATATCATTTAAAGGAAATAAGTAGCTGTTGACGCGCCCACTCAAGGTCCTGCCACGGAACCGATCATCGGCTCCATTCGGTGTGTATAAATCAGTTCGTAAAACCGTCACGACTTCCACCGATCGCTTCGAACAGCCGCTCGCTGGTGAGTAATCGTCTTCTGCATCAAACCGGATTTTCGCTATGCCCTTCGGCTTTTTCCAAACCACTGAGACATCATTCTGACGTTCCCATCTTATTTGTGCAGAAGCCGAAGACCCAAATCCTACCGCAAGCACGACCGTCGCCAAAGCTAAGCTCCGCATTTTCCACCTGCCCCTCATCACCCCATCATCCCCACAAACCGCTCGAACAGATACTGGCTATCCTGCGGCCCCGGGCTCGCCTCCGGATGATATTGCACGCTGAACGCAGGGGCATCGGTCAACTCAAACCCGCAGTTCGATCCATCGAACAGCGACACATGCGTCGCCTTCGCATTCGCGGGCAGTGTTTCCGCGTCCACCGCAAAACCGTGGTTCATGCTGGTAATCTCGACGCGGCCATCGCTCAGCCGCTTGACCGGATGGTTGGCCCCCCGGTGCCCCTGATGCATCTTCACGGTCTTTGCGCCGACTGCGAGGCCCAGCAATTGATGCCCGAGACAAATCCCGAAAAGCGGCTTGCCCGTGCCCAGCCATTGCTGGATCACAGGCACGGCATACTCACCCGTCGCCGCCGGATCGCCAGGGCCGTTCGACAGGAACAGGCCATCGGGTCTGTGCGCCATGATGTCGTCGAACGAAGCCGTTGCGGGAACGACATAAACTTCAGACCCCACGTCAACAAGATTGCGCAAGATATTCTGTTTGCAACCATAATCAATTGCAACGACCTTGCGGGCCTGACCGTCCTGAGATCCCAGCTTTCGCTGGGATGACGGCAATTGCCACAATCCCTGATCCCACCCGTAACTCTGCAACGTCGTCACCGGCTTGGCGAGATCGGTCCCCTCAAGCCCCGGCCACTCGCGCGCCAAGGCGAGCAGTTCGGCCACATCAAACACCCCGTCTTTGCGATGCGCGATCACGGCATTGGGCGGTCCGACTTCACGAATCCGCCGGGTCAGCGCGCGCGTGTCCACGCCCGCCAAACCGATCCGGCCATTGGCGCGCAACCACGCATCAAACCCGCCCGTGCTACGGAAATTCGACGGTGCCGTCACATCTTCCCGCACGATGCACCCCACCGCATGGGCATTGGTCGCTTCCATGTCCTCCACGTTCGCACCGACGTTACCAATATGCGGGAACGTGAATGTCACGATCTGCGCGGCATAGGACGGATCGGTCATGATCTCCTGATAACCGGTCATTGCGGTATTGAAGCACACCTCGCCCACTGCCGCGCCTTCCGCACCGAAACCACGGCCATAAACAACGGTGCCGTCCGCAAGGACCAATATGCCGGTGGCGCGCGAAGTGTCAGCCATGCGGAAAAGGCTCCGTTGGAGGGAATAAGCAGCGATGTCGCTAGGCGGTGGTCCCTAAGCAACGAGTCGGTCGCGGTCAATTCTGGTAACGAAACTGCAATGCGGCTAAGTATGAGGTTTCCGAAAGCGAACCAATGATTCGAGATGATATTCAGGCGGCGCAGATTGCGACGATGAAAGCCCGCGACGCCGACACTTTGGGCACGATCCGCCTGATCCAGTCGGCCATCAAGAACCGCGACATCGAAGCGCGGACGGGGAAATCACCCGATGACGATGACGTCCTCGTCGTCGAGGTGCTCCAGAAAATGGTCAAGCAACGTCGCGAATCAATCGAGATGTTCACGACCGGCAACCGCCCCGAACTGGCGGCGAAAGAGGCTGCCGAAGTCGCTGTCATTGAACGCTTCCTGCCGCAACAGCTGACCGAGGCACAGACGATCCTCGCCATTGAAGCCATCAAGGCCGAAGTCGGCGCAACTGGCGTCAAGGACATGGGCAAAGTCATGGCCGCGCTGAAGGACCGCCACGCCAGCGAACTCGACATGAGCAAAGCCAGCGCGCTGGTGAAGGCGTCGCTGGCATAGGTGGCGCTCTCGCCCGCCTTCCTCGACGAATTGCGCAGCCGGACGCTGCTGTCTGCGCTGGTCGGCAAATCGCTGAAGCTCCAGCGCGCGGGCCGCGAATGGAAAGCGCCCTGCCCGTTCCACAATGAAAAAACGCCGTCCTTTTATGTGAATGACGACAAGGGCTTTTATCACTGCTTCGGATGCAGCGCCCACGGCGATGCCATCCGCTGGATGACCGAGCAGCAAGGGCTGCCTTTCATCGATGCCGTCAAGGAACTCGCAGCGAACGCCGGGATGGACATGCCCGCGCCCGACCCCCGCGCCGCCGAACGCGCCGAGCGGCAGAGCGGCCTGCACGACGTCATGGCAGCAGCACAGGCCTGGTTTTCCGGGCAACTGGCCGGAATCGATGGGGCAGAAGCCCGCGAATATCTGAACAAACGCGGCGTCGCTGCCGAACTCGTCACTGCCTTCGGCCTGGGCTTCGCGCCCGACAGCCGGGGAAAACTCAAAACCGCCCTTGCCCGTTACGGCGATGCGATGCTTGTGGAGGCGGGCCTCCTGATCGCTGTCGACGACAAAGCCCCATACGACCGGTTCCGTGGTCGCGTGATGATCCCGATCCGCGACCCGCGCGGTCGGTGCATCGCGTTCGGCGGGCGCATCCTCGGCGCGGGCGAGCCGAAATATCTCAACTCCCCTGACACGCCCCTGTTCGACAAGGGCCGGACGCTCTGGAACCTTGATCGCGCCGCGCCTGCCTCGCGCAAATCGGGCCGTCTGATCGCTGTCGAAGGCTATATGGACGCCATTGCGCTTGCAGGCGCAGGCATTAACGAAGTCGTGGCCCCGCTCGGCACCGCGCTGACCGAGGCACAGATCGAACGCATGTGGCGCCTGGTCGACGAACCCATCCTGTGTTTTGATGGCGACAATGCCGGGCGCAAAGCCGCGATGCGCGCCGTCCTCCGTGCGATGCCGATGCTCGGGCCAGGCCGCAGCTTGAGCATCGTAACGCTTCCCACCGGACAAGACCCCGACGACGTCGTGAAGCAGGGCGGTCGTGCTGCATTCGAATCGCTTGCCGACGCCGCCCAACCGCTTGTCGATTACTTATGGGATACTGAACAGGCCGCCGCGCCGCTCAAAACACCCGAGCAGCGCGCCGGGCTGAAACACCGCCTGACCGAACATATCGCGACGATCGCCGACCCCGATGTCCGCCGTCATTACAACAATGCCATGCGCGAACGTCTCGACGCGCTGTTCTTCACCCGCGCGCCGTTCGTGCCCCGGGAACGTGGCAAGTTCCGCCCCAATTCACCCGCACCGCACGGCCCCGCGTCGACCAAGGCCCGTGCTATTGGTGGTGGCATCGAAAGCCTTTACGGTCGCGCGATTATGGCCGGACTTGTCCGCCATCCTGCGCTGGTCCTGACTTGCGCCGAGGCACTGTCAGTCCTGCCGATTACCGATCCCGCGCTTCATGATTTCAGGAATATGGTCGTCGATGCAGCCTATGACGGTGACATCGTTGAA
>JANOZQ010000380.1:0-1582 GCA_031429555.1 Sphingomonas sp.
CTGCATGCAATATGGCGTGTCGCGCTTTACAGTGCGCGAGGCGTTGCGTGCGCTTCAGGGCGAAGGGCTGATTGCGCGCAAGCGGGGGTCGGGCACAGTCGTGCAACCGGCGGCGGCGCGGGGCGGGGCGCTGCACCAGCCGCTGTCGAACGTTGCCGAGATTTTGCAATATGCACGCGACAGCCGGTTTGAGTTCGAGCGGTTGCCCGAAGGCGGCTTGCCCAAGGCGATTGCCGAACAGATCGGTGTTGTTGCAGGCGGGCGCTGGTTCCGCTTCCGCGGAGTGCGATTCGGCGGCGGCGATACCGTGCCGATTGCGTTGGTCGATGCCTATGTCCACGCCGATCTGGGCAGCGTGATTGACCGCGTCGAGCCGAACAAGGAAACGATTTTTCGTCAGGTTGAGCGGCTTGCCAAGATCAAGCTGGCGCGGGTGACGCAGGATATTCAGGCCGTGGCCGCGGGCGCGGACGTGGCCGCATTGCTTGACGTGCCGCGCCGCAGCCCATGTTTGCGTATCCTGCGATGTTTCCATGACGGGGATGGGAAATTGTTTGAAATCTCGGCGAGCCATCATCCGGGAGACCGTTTTGCCTATGCCATGCATATCGAGGTCGAGGGCTAGCATTAGACAGTCCCGAACCGGATAGCAGGCGCGATCATATGGCCGCCATCGCTTTCGACCAGTAATCTGCGTTCAGCAATGTGCGGGGCGTCTAGGGCCTCGCGGAAATCAAGGACGGGGGCAAAGGCGACGTCCTTGTCGGCGAACCAAGTCACCCAATCATCGCAGGTTTTGGTGGCGAAGGTTTCGCGAAGGAAGGCAATAAGCTCATCCTGTTTGCCCGCTGGTCGTTCGGCGTGGGGGATCAGGTCGGGCCGGTTCAGCGCGGTAAGGAGGTTGATGGCGAACTTCATTTCGCGGCCGCCCAGCGTGAGATATTTGCCGTCGGCGCAAGAGTAGACTTGATAGAACGCCGCACCGCCGAGCGAGCGTTGGTCTGACGATTTCGGGGCGTCACCGCCCATGATTGCATCCCCGGCAATATGCGCGCACCACGGCAGCAGGCTGTCGAACATCGCGCAGTCGATATAGTCGCCGCGGCCCGATTTTTCGCGACTGAACAAGGCCATCAGGACGGCTGACAGCGCTGTCAGGCTCGCGGCCATGTCAGCGCTGGGGACGCCGGGGACGACGGGGGTGCCATCCGCGCCATCATTGACCGACAGGAACCCCGCCATCGCTTGCACGGCCATGTCATGCGCGGGATGGTGGGCGAGCGCGCCGGTCTGTCCGAATGCGCTTATCGAGCAATAGACAATGCGCGGGTTGCGCGCGCTGACTGCTGCATAGTCGAAGCCGAGGCGCGCCATGACGCCGGGGCGGAACCCTTCAACGAAGACATCGGCGGTGTCGATAAGGGTGCAGAGGGCGGCTTTACCTGCGTCGGATTTAAGGTCGAGCGTCTGACATGTTTTTCCGCGGTTGAGGTTGCGGAACCAGACGGACTGTCCGTTTTCAAACGGCGCCTGCTCGCGCGCCGGATCGCCGGTCAGAGGCTCGATCTTGGTAACGTCGGCC
>JANOZQ010000381.1:0-2215 GCA_031429555.1 Sphingomonas sp.
ATCCCCGAGGAAAGTATCAAGGGCGAACAGGTGAGCGCCGACGAACGCGTCTGGGACGTGCCCGTGGCCGCGAACGGCAAGACCGAACTGACGGTTACTTACGTCACGCCCTGGTAATGCGGGGCTGGTTTTGCCTGTTACTGCTGTGGTCGGGCGTTGCGATGGCGCAGCCCGTTGTAACGTCGGGTGCGCCCGACAAAGTGGGCGTAACGATTTATCGCGATCCCAATCGTAGTGTCGATGGTGCGCTTGATCTTGAAAATCTGCGCGGTTTCGCGCTGATTTCGGAGACGCGGGTCGTCGATTTGCCGCCGGGGGTGGTGACGATACGATTTGAGGGTGTGGCAAGCGGAATCGTGCCGCAATCGGCGCTGATTTTCGGCGCGGCCATCCGAGAAAAGAACCGCGATGCCGCTTTGTTGTCCGAACGCAGCTTGCTTGATGCGTTTACCGGGCAGCGCGTGATGCTGCGCCGCAATGACCCGGCGACGGGTACGTTTACCGAGGAAACAGCGACGATCCGGTCGGGCACGGCGGGGGTTGTCGTGCAGACGGCGAAGGGGTTTGAACCGATCTATTGTTCGGGGTTGGACAATGACCTGATTTTTCCGAATGCGCCGCAGGGCCTTTCGGCCAAGCCAACACTGTCGATGACGACCAAGGACCAGCCGGGCGGGCGACGGACGATTACGCTGGTTTATCTGTCGCAGCGGTTTGACTGGCAGGCCAATTATGTCGGCGAGTTTTCGGCGGATGCGAGCGAGCTGAACCTGTTCGCCTGGCTGACGATGGCAAGCAGTGACGACACGAGTTTTATCGATGCGCAGGCGGCGGCGATTGCGGGTAAGGTGAATCGGGAGCGCGGTGACGAGGGTGGGGCGTCTGACGAGGAGCCGTCCTTTCAACGCAGCTATAATTGCTGGCCGTCGCGCGAGGCAATGCTGGCGCAACCGGTGCCAGAACCACAAATGGTCTATGCGCCCGCACCGATGGCGATGCGGATGGAAGCATTGGGTAAGGATGCGGAGATCGTCGTAACGGCCACCCGCCGCCGCGCCGTTCTCGAAGACCTTGGTGACTTGAAGCTTTATCGCATTCCCATGCCCGTTACAGTGGCAGCGCGGGCGCAGAAGCAGGTCGCGTTTCTGGTCAAGCCGCGCGTGAAAGGTGCAGTGATTTACCGGGTGCAGTCGTGGACCGATCTGGAATCGCCTGCGATGCTGTTTCGCTTCAGGAATAACAAAGCCAATGGCCTTGGCGACCCGCTGCCCGCGGGCAAGGTTGCGCTGTTTCAACAAGGCGGCGACCAGCGGTTTCTGGTTGGCGAGGCGTCGATTGCAGACAAAGCGAATGACGAGGAGGTCGATCTGGTGTTCGGGTCGGCGGACAATGTGACGGCCGTTGCCGAAGACGGTGAGGCTGCGGGCAAGAACTGGCAGTCAAAACAGTTGAAAGTCAGCAACGCTAACCCGACTCCGATCCGGTTCGAGGCGGAGTTTCCTGTTGCCGACGAAAGCATCGCCTTTAGCAAGTTCAGTGGCAAAATGCTTGCGCGGCCAGGCAAATTGGTGTGGACCGTGACAGTACCCGCAAACGGGACTGCCAAGCTCGACTGGCGCGAGACCGAGAAAGAATAAGGGGCCGCATGTCACTTTTCCGCCGCAAGATAATATTGCCGTCGCACGAACTACCCGCGCATCAGCAGCTGACGCGGACGCTCGGATGGCCGCATCTGTTGGCGCTGGGCGTCGGGGCGATTGTCGGGACGGGTATCCTGACGCTGATCGGCGTCGGCGCGGATCGGGCGGGACCTGCGGTGTTGCTGTCATTCGGGATTGCGGGGCTGATCTGCGCGTGCGCGGCGCTGGCCTATGCCGAAATGGCGACGTTGATGCCCGCGTCGGGCAGCGCTTATACCTATAGCTATGCGGTGCTGGGCGAGATTGTCGCGTGGGTCGTCGGCTGGTCGCTGATCCTGGAATATTCGCTGGTGGTCAGTGCTGTGGCAGTGGGTTGGTCGGGATATGCGAACGGGTTTTTAAGCGGAGTCGGGATTGAACTGCCACTTGCGCTCACGGCGGGACCGGCGCTGGGCGGTCTTGTCAACTTGCCTGCGGTTTTCATCATTGCTGTCGTGGCGGGTCTGTTGATGCTGGGCACGCGCGAGAGTGCGACGCTGAATGCGACACTGGTGCTGGTCAAGATTGTGACGCTG
>JANOZQ010000382.1:0-5279 GCA_031429555.1 Sphingomonas sp.
GGAATCGGGCGCCGATCAGTCGGGTCGCCGCTACCTCGAAACAGCCGGGATCAGCGGCAAGGGCATGGTCGCCTTTTTCCAGAAGCTGCGCGGCCAGGAATTCCGCCTCGCGATTGCGCAGGACAATGGCTACGACCGCACGCACCCGCTGACCGGCGAACGCATTCAGGTGCTGCGTGACAGCATGTCGCAACATGCCGCATGGACCAAACCGACCGACCCCGCGCTCGAGGCGCGTTTCCAGCGTGTCAAAGCCAAACTTTTCGGGTTCATCAATGATCCGAAAGACACGCTCTATCGCTATCCGGTGACAGACAATTCGATGCCCGCCCGCTATGCCCGTGCCTATGCGTGGCACAAATCGGCCTATCCCGACAAAGCCGTCGCCGAAGCCGATGCGCTCCTCGCGGCGGCACCGAATGATCCCTATCTTCAGGAACTCAAAGGGCAGATCCTGCTCGAATCCGGCAAACCGAAAGAAGCCCTCCCCGTCCTGCGCCAAGCTGTTCAGGGCACCCGCTATAACCCGTTGATCGCAGCGCTGTTCGGCCATGCCCTCATCGCGACCGAAGACCCGTCAAATTTCGCCGAAGCCAAATCGGTCCTGCGCACCGCGATCCAGCGCGACAACCAGAACCCGCTCGCCTGGTATCAACTCGGCACGATTTATGCCCACGAAGGCGATCAGCCGCGTGCGTTCCTGTCGACGGCAGAACGTTATAATCTCGAAGGCGCGCCCGTTCCCGCACTCGCCAATGCCCAGAACGCCATGCGCGGCTTGCCCAAAGGCAGCAACGACTGGATCCGCGCGCAGGACATCGCGATGGTCTCGCGCACTGCCATCGACGACGATCCGAAACTACGCCGCAAATATAAGCCAAAACCAGACGAATGAACCAAGGGGCGACACGCATCATGATCGGACTTTTCGCAGCCGCCGCCGGGGCCGCTGCAACGATGGCTGTCATGGCCAGCGGCACCCCCGTCGCGACGAACGACCGCGCGGCCATCGAAAAAATCGTCCGCGAATATATTCTCGCCAATCCCGAAATCCTGCCCGAAGCGATGGACAACCTCCGCGCGCGCGACGTCGCCAAAGTCGTCAGAATCAACCGCAAAGCCATCGAAACGCCGTTCGCCGGTGCCTGGGAAGGCGCAGCGGACGCCGATGTCACAGTCGTCCAGTTCTTCGATTACAATTGTAGCTATTGCCGTGCCTCGATGGCCGACATCGACAAATTGCTCGCGGCCGACAAGCGCGTCCGCGTTGTTTACCGCGAGTTTCCAGTCCTTGGCCCCAACAGCGACAATGCGGCGCGGATCAGCCTGGCAGCGGCCAAAGCAGGCAAATATGCTGCCTTCCACCGTGCAGTCTATGCTGCGGGACAGCCCGAACCCCGCGTTGTCGAACGGATCGCAAAGGGGCTCGGCATTGACCTCGCTTACGCCGCCGACCCCGCCGCGCAAGCCGAAATCGACGCCAACCTCAATCTCGCGCGCCCCTTGGGGATGACAGGCACGCCCAGCTGGGTGATCGGCGACAAGGTTTTGTCCGGTGCCGTCGGCTATGCCGCGCTCAAGGAAGCGGTCGCCGCGGCGCGGGCGAGGTAGAAATAAGGAGGCGAGGGCCACCCCCCACCCCTCCAGCAAGGGCTGAAGGGGAGTTCAAGTGCACTGTGGCTCCCCTCCACGTCTTCGTGGAGGGGCCGGGGGTGGTTCTTTTTCTACTTCCTCCCCGCAATCCACGCATCGACACTCCGCTCCAACACATCAAGCGGCACCGCGCCGTTGGCCAGCACCGCGTCATGAAACCCGCGCAGATCAAACTTCGGTCCCAGCGCCTTTTCCGCCCGCCCGCGCAATTCGCGGATTTTGAGTTCACCGATCTTATACCCTAGCGCCTGTCCCGGCCATGAAATGTAGCGGTTCACTTCGGCTTCGATATTGGCATCGGTCAACGCACTGTTGTCGCGCATAAAGGCAATCGCCTGCGCTTTGGTCCACACTTTCGAATGCAGGCCGGTGTCGACCACCAACCGGCACGCGCGCCACATTTCGTAACTCAACCGCCCCATATTCTTTTCGGGGCTGTCATACAGCCCCATCTCGATGCCGAGATGCTCGGTATAAAGCGCCCACCCTTCAACGAAGGCTGTAAACCCCGTCAGATATTTGCGGAATTTGGGAAGCTCCATTTCCTGTTGCAGCGAAATCTGGTGATGATGCCCCGGCACCGCTTCATGCGCAGTTAGCGCGGGCAATTCCCACAACGGGCGCTGGTCAAGCTTCGACGTGTTCACATAATAAAAGCCCGCAATCCCGCTCGGTGGTGATCCGCTGTTATAATAAGCCGTCGTCGTCCCCTCAGCGATCTCGGCGGGGATTTCGCGGACGCCATAAGGCAGCCGCGCCAGCTTTCCGAAATATTTGGGCATAAGGCCGTCGATCATCTTCGCCTGCCGTGACGCCGCCGCCATCAGCTCGGCGGGCGTTTTCGCGTAATATTTCGGATTGCGGCGCAGCTCGGCAATGAACGCCGGCCGGTCGGCATAGCCCGCCGATTTCGCCAGATCGTCCATTTCGGAACGGATGCGCGCCACTTCGCCAAGCCCGATATTGTGGATGGCATCCGCGCTCAGGTCGGTCGTGGTATGGACGCGGATTTGCTGCGCATAATAATCACGCCCCTGCGGCATATCCGACGCGCCCACGGTCGTGCGGCATTTCGGCTTGTATTCGCGGACGTAATAGTCAGCGAATTTGCGATATTCGGGTTCGAGCGTGTTGGTGATGAGGCCCGCAACGCGTGCACTCATGGTCGCCCATTCGGCAGGAGACATCCCCTGCGGTGCCGCACCCAGAAATGGTTTGTAAAACCGCGACTCTTTCGGGACGCGGGCGATGACACCCGTGATCGACCCTTCGAAGCCGCCCAGCACAACACAGGGCTGCGTGAACCCGGCGGCCGCCGCAGCCCGCGTAATCTTCAGCGCCTCGGCATTGATCGCCGGATAGCCCGCAAGCCGTTTCAGATAGCTTTCATAATCAGCCTTGGAATTGAACGGCGAGTTGTCAGCTAGACCAACAAAACTCTGGTGCCACCCTGCGTAAGTCGAAAACAGCATCATCCGCTGGCCGAACCTATTGCCGGCCACTTCCTCGCCCAGCATCCGCACGAGGATGGACTTATCAGTCCGCTCGCTGTCACTCAGGCCCGCATCGGGGATCGCAGCGAGCTTGGCCCGGAATTCGTCTGCTTCCTTCGCCGACTTATCCTTTGCCGCAAGGCTGATGTCCGACACCCGCCCTTCGCCGCCCGCCTCGCCCAATGTCGAGGCATATTCGGGGATCGCTGCCATCACCCACGCCCAATGCGCGTCAACAACAGCTTTCAGATCGGTCGACGGGGACGCCGCGACGGGCGCAGCAGTTGCGAACGCGGCGAGCGCGAATAGGGGCTTGAGCATGGCCGCAATGCTAGCGCAAAAGTGCGAGAAGAGAAGGGGGTTTGATATCCGTGACTTCAGCATATTGCTGAAACCAAGTGTCTCGGGTTGGGCCAGACCGCCCAAATTAGCTGAACAGCGCATTAACAATATGTTGATCGATGACCTCAAACGGCCTATGCCACGAGTCGTGAGGGAGAATAAACCGCCCCCGGGGTCGCCGCTTTTCAATTCATTTGAATAAGGGAACGGCATTATGAAACTCAACACAATCCTATACGCAGGCGCTGCCATTCTGGCGGCAACGGCCACACCGGCAATGGCGGTAACATTCGTCACAGGTGACGTTTTTGCGGCGGTCGGCAACGGCCAAGTCAAGCATTATACCAGTGCAGGCGTTCTCATCGAAACGCTGAATACCGGCATTGCCGGATCGTTCAACACCGGCATGGCGTTCGACACGGGGGGCAATTTGTATGTAACAAATTTCTCTGCGGGCAACGTCACGAAGCTCAGCAATTCGGGCGTCGTCATTCCACCAAATCCATTTATTTCGCCAGGAGCTGGCGTTGAATCGCTCGTCTTCAACGGTGCGGGAGATCTGCTCGCCGCGCATGGTGGCCAAACCAAACGCTACTCCTCGACCGGGACGCTTCTGACGACGTACAACAATACCGCAGACTGGATCGATCTTGCCGCCGATCAGAAGACGTTGTTCTACACCACCGAGGCAGGTTTTGTTGGCCGGTTCGACATTTCGACAAATACCGCGCTAGCGAATTTTTCGAGTATCACGACAAACGGTGGCACAAACGCCTTTGCGCTGCGCATATTGGCCAATGGCGATGTGGTCGTCGCCAGTGGTGCCAACGTGCAGCAGTTCAATGCGGCAGGCGCGTTTCTCGGCAGCTATGACGTAACCGGCATCAATGGCTTCTTTGCGCTGAACCTCGATTCGGCCAACAACACGTTCTGGTCGGGCGATGTCGGTACCCAGAATCTGTATCGCTTCACACTCGGCAACTATGGTGCGAACGTGTCGACGCAGACGATCGCCGCAGGCGGTTCGCTGTTCGGTGTCGCGGTGTTCGGCGAACGGACAGTTGCTGTGCCGCCGGTTCCGGAACCATCGACATGGGCCATGATGATTGCCGGCTTTGGCATTGTCGGCTTTGCGATGCGCGCGCGCACCCGCAAGGTGACTTTCGCGTCGCTCGCTTAAAGGCGCAACTCGATGGACAAAAGGGGTCAGGCAGTGATGCCGGACCCCTTTTTTTATGCACCGAACCGTTCGGCAATCGCCCGCACAGCCGCATCACGATCGGGAAAGCGCGCCGCGACCATCGCCTTATATTTATCGAGCGTCGCTGCATCGACCTTGTCCGGCGTGCCACAATCGAAGGGCGGATGCGGATCATATTCGATGCTCAGCTGCACGAACTTGGCATGATCCTCGCCCCGGATCGCCGCGGTCAGTGCGAGCGCAAAGTCGATCCCCGCCGTCACGCCGCCGCCGGTCACGCGGTTACGGTCGAATACGATCCGCTCGGCCACCGGTTCGGCGCCGAACCACGCCAGCTGATGCCGCGAGGCCCAGTGCGATGTCGCCCTGTAGCCCTTGAGCAGTCCCGCCGCCGCGAGGATCAGCGAACCCGTGCAAACGCTCGTCACCCACTGCGCATCGGCAGCGACCCCACGCACCCAGTCGAGCGCCTCGGCATCATTCATCACGGCGATAGTCCCGAAGCCGCCCGGCACGCACACTATGTCCGCCGACCTCACCTGATCAAATGTCGCTGTCGGCAACAGGTCAAACCCGGCGTCGGTGGGCAC
>JANOZQ010000383.1:0-3352 GCA_031429555.1 Sphingomonas sp.
GGCCTGCATCACCAATTGGCGGCAAGCGGGAATTTCGGGACCGTGGTTCGCCGCAATTATCCGATTGCGGTCGCGGATCGCGTCGATGCGCCGCCCCAGGAAACGGTCAATGTCGTCGGCTGTCTGTGCACGCCGCTGGACAAGCTCGGCGATCAGGTTGGACTGCCGAAAGCCGGTGTCGGGGACGTCATTGCGGTGTTTATGGCGGGTGCCTATGGGGCCACGGCGAGCCCGGCCGCGTTTCTGGGGCATGGCGCTGCGCAAGAGGTTGTCACCGGAAAATAGCTAAACGCTATATTCACCTCTTTCGACGTAAAGCAGCATTATCCGGATGTTATATGCTTTTACGTCGTCAAAAAAACATGACGTCATTTCGGACAGAATGAGGGTAGTTCAAGATGCGCAAATCGTCACTTATGCTGGGGGTCAGCTGTGTTGCCACCGTGCTTTCGGGTTGTGCCGGCGGTTCGGGTGGAGGCACCGAACTGCCGCCTGCAGCGTTTGTTTCGGCGACCGATATACCGAGCGAGGAGTATATCATCGGCCCGCTCGACCAGCTTACGATCTTTGTCTGGCGTAATCCCGAACTGGGCGCAAAAGTGCAGGTGCGCCCCGATGGCCGTATTACAACGCCGCTCATTGCCGACCTCCCCGCCGTGGGCAAAACGGCATCGCAACTGGCGGCGGACATTACCGTCGAGCTGAAGCAATATATCAATGCGCCACGTGTTTCGGTGATTGTCGACAATTTCTCGGGCACGTTTTCGCAGCAGGTCCGCATCGTTGGTGCGACCGAAAAGCCCGCGTCGATCCCGTATCGCGCCAACATGACTTTGCTTGATGCAATGATTGCCGTCGGGGGCTTGAGCGAAATGGCTGCGGGCGACCGCGCGCGCCTAATCCGTGCCGAAAAGGGCACCGGCAAGCAGAAGGAATATGCGCTGCGCCTCAACAAATTACTGAAACGCGGTGATTCGAGCGCGAATGTGCGGCTTGAGCCCGGTGACGTCATCATCATCCCGTCGAGCATGTTCTAATGAACGGATTGTACGACGAACTGTTGATTGCGCTGCATGGTGTCTGGAAACGGCGCTGGCTGGCGCTTGCCGTCGGCTGGGGGATTGCCCTGCTCGGCTGGCTCGTGATCAGCCTTATCCCGAACAAATATGAATCGACGGCGAAACTGCTGGTGCAAGCATCGACGCTGTTGCCCGAAAAAGTCGGGATTACCGCATCGGACCGTCAACAAGGCGTTGATGCCGTGCGTCAGACGCTGACATCGGCCGTCAACCTCGAAAAAGTCGTTCGCGGCACCGATCTGGCGAAGCAGGTCTCCAATGACAATGATGTGCGCGAGCGCGCGGTTGCCTTGTCGAAGAGTGTGAAAGTCGTCGCCGAGCAGGATAATCTGTTCAAGATATCCGCGGAATCAGGCGATTCGAGCCTGTCGGATGCCGAGAACGCCAAGCTGTCGCGGCAGATTGTTCAGAAAATAATCGACCTGTTTGTTGATGGTAGCCTTTCGGGCAGTCGTCTCGAAACGGGCCAAACCATTAAGTTCCTCGATGCGCAGCTTGATGCGCGTGCCAAGCAACTGGCCGAAGCTGAAACCAAGCGCAGCGAATTCGAACAGAAATATCTCGCGTTGCTGCCAGGGGCGGGCACGATTGCGGACAGGATTTCGGCGGCGCGCAGCGAAATGTCGCGAATCGACGGCGAACTGGGTGCGGCGCAGGCGAGCCTTTCCGCCGTGCGGGGCCAGATGGCCTCGACGCCCGCAAGCACCCGAACTGCGGGCGCGATGATTGGCGGATCGGCAGGCGGACCCGATCCGAGCGCCGGTATCCGTGCGCAGATTGCGCAGGGGCGGTCGCGTGGCTGGACCGATGCGCATCCGGATATGATATCGCTGCGGGACGAGTTGAGCCGCACGCCTTCGGGTGGTGGTGGCGGGAGCGCCGCACGTCAGGGACCGGCCATTGTCACGGCCAACCCGATGTATGTGTCGCTGCGGTCAATGCTTGCCGAAAAGCAGGCGGTCGCCAGCTCTTTGTCATCGCGCAAAGCGCAGATTCAGGGGCAGATCAATGCCGTGCTGGCGCAACAGGCGTCCAACCCCGAAGTATCGGCGGAACAGACGCGGCTCGAGCGCAATTACCAGGTTCTCAAAGTCCAGTATGACAAATTGCTCGCCGACCGTGACGATGTCCGGCTGCGCGGCGATGTCCAGTCACAGACGGCGTCGGCAAAGTTCAGCGTAATCGATCCGCCGTCGTCGCCGAAGTCGCCGGCGACGCCCAACCGGCCGCTGTTGCTGACCATTGTCCTGCTGGCTGCGGTTGGCGGCGGCACGGCCGCGGCCTTTGCGCTGGGACAGCTTCAGGGTAGCTACGCCACGCCCACAGCACTGGCCAAGGCGTCGGGTTTGCCGGTGCTGGGGTCGATCCACGAAGTTCTGACCCGCGACCAACGCAGCGAGCGGCAGAAGAAAATGAAACTCTTTGCGGGTGGGACCGCGGCATTGGTAGGTATTTATGCGCTGCTGATGGTCGTCGAGTTCGTCCAGCGTAGCATGGTGGCGTGAGGAAATGGGGATGAGCCAAAAAGTCGCACCACAAGGCGGTTCGCTCATAGAGCGCGCGGCCGAGATTTATGATTTCAAGGCGGCGATCAAGGGGCCTGTGGTTGCACCTGTGGTCCCACAGGAACCGCTCGGGTTGAGCTTATCGAAGCCCAGTCCTCCCGTCGTCCCTATTGTCCTCAAAAAGGACAGCCCTTCGACAAGGTCAGGGCAAACGGGATGGGGTGGCGCGCCAGTTGTCGTTGATCGCAATCGCCTCCGCGAGAACGGTTTTATTGTGCCCGATTCGGCCCCCGGTTCGCTTGCCGAGGAATTCCGCATCGTGAAGCGGCAGTTGCTGCTGAACGCCAGCGGTGCCGCAAGCGGTAAGCCACTGGAGCGTGGGCGGATGATCCTTGTGTGCTCGGCGCAACCCAATGACGGCAAGACGTTCTGCGCGGTCAATCTCGCGCTCAGCCTTGCGTCCGAACGCGATACCGATGTCCTGCTTGTCGATGCCGATGTTGCCAAGCCCGAGATTCTTTCGACTTTGGGCATCGAAGGCGGTCCCGGCCTGATGGATGCGCTCGAGGATCCGTCGATTGACGTCGAGAGCCTGATCATCCGCACTGATATTCCCAAGCTGTCTGTGCTGGCAGCGGGACGTCAAGCGAACAATGACACCGAAATGCTGGCGTCGGCACGCACAAAAGCTGTCCTCGACGGGCTGGCGGACAACCATCCGAGCCGGATCATCATTTTTGACTCGGCGCCCGCATTGGCGGCGTCACC
>JANOZQ010000384.1:0-2744 GCA_031429555.1 Sphingomonas sp.
TGGAGCCGCATGTGTCGGCTGAGACATTTGAATATCACCACGGCAAGCACCACCAAGCCTATGTCGATAAGACCAATGAACTGGCCGCCGAAGCGGGTTATGACAAGCTGTCGCTGGTCGATCTTATCGGCGCGGCGAAGAAAGGGCCGCTGTTCAACAACGCGGCGCAATTGTGGAACCACAGCTTCTTCTGGCAGTGCCTGTCGCCCGATAAGCAAAAGCCATCGAAGGCGTTGCAGGCGAAGATCGACGATACCTTTGGGTCTACCGAGGCAATGCTCGAGACGTTTGCCAAAGAAGCGACCGCACATTTCGGGAGTGGCTGGGCGTGGCTGGTGCTGAAAGATGACAAGCTCGCCATCACTTCGTTGCACGACGCCGATACACCGGTTGCGCATGATGGCATGGAGCCCCTGTTCACACTCGATGTCTGGGAGCATGCCTATTACATCGATTACCGTAACGCGCGACCGAAGTTTATCGACGCGGTCCTGACCAACTGTGTGAACTGGGAGTTTGTCGCGCAGAATCTGGATGGCAAAGGGGCGTCGCGCGCCGACCAGGGTTAACCTTGCGGCGGGACGGGCGGCGTTTCTTCACCGAAGCCATGTTTGGTTAGAACAGGGATATTGGCAAGCGCGAACAAGAACGTGACTGCGATGAAGCCCCAGACTTTCACATTGACGTAAGTGTTGTCCGACACGTTGAGGTATATCAGCATGTGGTTTGCCGCAGCGAGCGCGAGGAAGAAGCACGCCCAATTGCGCGACAGGATCATCCAGCCGCGATCTGTCAGGCCGTCATAGCCGGCTTCGAGGACATATTTCAGATAGGGTTGGCCGCGGGCAAGACCGATGAAAAGCAGGCTTGCCAAGAGGATGTAAACCGCGGTCGCTTTGTAGCGAATGAGAACGGGATCATGGAGCCATAGCGTCAGGCCTCCAAAGCCCAGCACCAATGCGGCCGACAACCACAGCATCGGTGACACGCGATTGAGCCGCCAGCGTGAGACCACGATGGCGATCACGATGGCGACCATGAAGGCGCCGGTCGCCGCGAAGATACCGCCGAATTTGAAGCTGAGGAAAAACACCAGCAACGGACCGTAATCGATGGCGAGGCTCCAGCCGGGATGCGGTTTGATCTTGGCTTCGGTCAACGGTCTACTCCTGCGATGGCGCGTGCCAGTTCGTCGGCATCAAACGGGCGAAGGTCGTTCAGGGTTTCACCGACACCGACGGCATGGATGGGCAGGCCGAACTGTTTTGCTGCCGCAACGAGGACGCCGCCGCGCGCGCTGCCATCAAGCTTGGTCATCACGAGGCCGGTGACGCCTGCGACTTCCTTGAAAACTTCGATCTGGCTGAGCGCATTCTGGCCGGTCGTCGCATCGAGGACCAACACAACATCATGCGGTGACGCCGGATTGATGCGGCCCAAAACCCGTCGGACTTTGGCAAGTTCATCCATAAGCTCGCGCTTGTTCTGGAGGCGGCCGGCCGTGTCGACGATGAGGACGTCGATGCCGGTTTCGGTCGCTTGCTTGACCGCGTCGAAGACAATGCCAGCGGCATCGCCACCTTCGGGGCCGCTGACAATGGGAACGCCGAGGCGCTCGGCCCAGACCTTCAGCTGTCCGATGGCAGCGGCGCGAAAGGTGTCGCCTGCCGCCAGCATGACGCCATAATCCTGCTCAAGGAAATAGTGGGCCAGCTTTGCAATGGTTGTTGTTTTGCCAGATCCGTTGACGCCAATAACAAGGATAACCTGGGGGCGCGGGAACGCGTCTATTTCGAGCGGTTTGGCGACAGGGCGGAGAACTTGAGCAATCTCGTCGGCCATCACGGCGCGGACGGCTTGGGCATCGACGCCGCGTTCGAATTTCGTCTCGGCGAGCCGGTCGCGGATGGTTTTGGCGGTGGCGGGGCCGAGGTCCGAAGCGACGAGCGCATCCTCGACATCATCGAGTGTCGCCGCATCAAGTGTTGTACCGCCTGATGCCAGGCTGCCAAGATTTTCGCCAAGCTTTTCGGACGTGCGGCGCATGCCGCCGAACAGGCGCTGGGTCCAGGAGGTTTCAGTCATGCTGCGAGCGCTAATGCGTCAGCAGTCAGAATTTCGCCAGTGCTACCGGTGATGCCGACGGTTTGAATGCTGCCCGGCGTGCTGGGAGGCAGCGTGACTTGCGCAAAATTTTCGGCGTGGCCGCTGGTTCCGTTGCGCTCGACGAGGACGCGCTGGCTGGTGCTGACCAAAGAAGCGAGCCATGCCCCCTTGCGCGCAGCGCTTGCGTTCCGGAGTTCAGCTGCGCGGGCTTTTGCAATGGCTGGTGCGACTGCGGGCATTTTTGCAGCAGCGGTTCCGGGCCGCGGGGAATACGGAAAGATATGGCCAAACACGATGTTGCATTCGTCAATAATCGCGCGGCTGTTGGCGAACATATCGTCGGTTTCGGTTGGGAAACCCGCGATGAGATCGGCCCCGATGGCGATTTCGGGGCGGGCGGATTTGAGGCGCGTCACAAGGTCTATTGCTTGCGCACGATTGTGGCGACGCTTCATGCGCTTGAGGATCATGTCATCGCCCGATTGGAGCGAGAGATGGACATGCGGCATCAAGCGCGGTTCGTTCGCGAGTATGTCAAACAGCGGTGCATCGACTTCGGCAGGGTCGAGCGACGACAGGCGCAGGCGGGGCAGATCGGGGACATCGTCAAGAATGCGGCGGACGAGATTGGCCAGGCC
>JANOZQ010000385.1:0-1661 GCA_031429555.1 Sphingomonas sp.
AAGTGCTTGGGCACGGGCGGACCAGTGGGTTGGGTCTTCGAGCCAGTCAGGCCGCTGGGCGATGTAGGACCAAGTGCGGACCGCCGCGATGCGCCCGCCCAGCGTATCAATGTCGCCTTCGACGCGGTCGAGGCGGGCAAGTTCATCGGCAAACCAAGCTACGGGAATATAACCATTATTTTCACTGATGTGGCGAAAAATGCGCGCCACGGTGCGGGCGTGATGATCCGGGCCGACTTTGCGAAAATCGGGTAACCCCGCTGCGGCCCAGAGGCGCGCGACCATTGCGGGATGACGCGCCCGGTCGCGGACACCCACGTCTTCGGCGAGGCGTTTCAGGACGGCGAGATCAACGGCTTCGGGCGCGGCGCGCAGGCCCGGTTCGGTTGGTTTGGCTTCGAGTGCGGCAATCAGCGCATCGACGCTCGACAAATCGGGATCGCCATCGCGCCAGTACAAATGCTCGAGCTTGGGGAAACGATGTTCCTCTATCGCTTCAATTTCTTCGGGGCGGAACGCGGCTGGCCCTTCTTCACCGCCAAGACTGCCGAATGTTCCGTCTTTTTGGTGCCGTCCCGCGCGCCCCGCGATTTGCGCCATTTCTGCGACCGTCAGCCGCCGTTGCCGCCGCCCGTCGAATTTGTTCAAGGACGCAAAGGCAATATGGCCAATGTCCATGTTCAGACCCATGCCAATGGCGTCGGTCGCGACGAGATAATCGACTTCGCCCGCCTGATACATCGCCACTTGCGCATTGCGCGTGCGGGGACTGAGGGCGCCCATGACGACTGCCGCCCCACCGCGCGCACGGCGCAGCATTTCGGCGACGGCATAAACTTCGCCTGCACTGAACGCGACAATGGCCGATCGTTTGGGAAGGCGTGAGAGCTTCTTTGCGCCTGCATAGCTCAACGTCGAAAAGCGCGGGCGCTTGATAATTTCAGCCTCGGGGATCAGCGAGCGCACCAGCGGACGGAGGCTTTCAGAGCCGAGAATCATCGTTTCCTCGCGCCCGCGTACGTTGAGCATTCGGTCGGTAAAGATATGTCCGCGTTCGGGGTCTGCGCCCAATTGGCCTTCGTCAAGCGCCGCGAACGCGACATCGCGGTCGCGCGGCATCGATTCCGCCGTGCACAGCAGCCAGCGTGCGCCCGGCGGCATGATCTTTTCCTCGCCGGTGAGCAGCCCGACTTCCTTGGCCCCCTTGATCGCGACAACGCGGTCATAAACCTCGCGCGCGAGCAGGCGCAGCGGGAAACCGATCATGCCCGAGGCATGGCCGCAGAGCCGTTCCGTCGCGAGATAGGTCTTGCCGGTATTGGTCGGGCCGAGCACCGCTTTCACGGTCGAATTATCCTGCGTGCCCATGAAACCTAGATTGGCCGCAGCGCGCGCCGATGCAAGAGCCGAGTCATCTTATCCACAGCACTGGGCAGTTTGCCGCAACTTTGGGCAGATTTGCGCCGGTTAGTTTGACTTTAACGAAATTCGTCCACAGGCAGAGGACCGGGCGGCACAAGCCGTGCGGGTTGCAAACGACATAAGGGCATACGCCTTGTATTATCGGAACGATGGGGGGACCGGATTCGGTGGCGGCACAGCAGTGCTTTCGCTCGACTATGCTATCCCCGCCGGCGCACCGATTTTTGGCCGTGCAGACC
>JANOZQ010000386.1:0-2212 GCA_031429555.1 Sphingomonas sp.
CTCCAGCGCCCGCGCCACGGCGGGATCATCGGGGTGGCCGACAATATCTGCAAAAAACTCGGTCGCGGAAAAACTCGCCCCACGCTGGTAGCTTTCCAGCTTGGTCATGTTGACGCCATTGGTCGCAAAACCACCCATCGCTTTATACAGCGCCGCCGGGATATTCTTCACTTCGAACACCAGCGTCGTCATCACCGGGCCGTCGCCAACCGACGGATGCCCCGCCCTCGCCAGCACAACGAACCGCGTCATGTTGTCATCCGAATCCTCAAGGCCGGTCTCGAGAATATTCAGCCCGTAAACCGATGCGGCCAGCGGGGGCGCAATCGCAGCGACCGACGCATCGCCGCCCTCGACCACAAGTGCCGCAGCGCCTGCCGTATCGTCATACGCCACCGGCCGTATCCCCCGCGCGCGCAACCATTTGCGGCATTGCCCCAGCGCCTGCGGATGGCTCACCGCCTCGCGCACTGCGTCAAGCGTGCCCAGCCCCATCAGCGCATAGCGGATCGGCAGGAAATGCTCGCCGGTAATCACCAGCCCCGATTCGGGCAGCAGGAAATGAATATCCGCCACGCGCCCGTGCAATGAATTTTCAATCGGGATCATCGCGCAATCCGCAGCGCCGTCCTTCACAGCGTCAATCGCATCCTCGAACGAAAAGCACGGCATCGCCAGTCCGCCGGGAAACGCCTCACCCACCGCGATATGTGAATTCGCCCCCGGCGCCCCCTGAAACGAGACAGCGCGCCCCGGTTCGGCAGCACAAGCAGCCAGCATCGCGGTCACAATCGGGCGGGCAGGGGCGGGATAACGGTCCATCGCAGCGCCGGTTAGTGTTGCAATGCAAAATCGGCAAGCGTCACCGCTTGCGCAAACCCCCGCCTTTTCCTAGATGCGCGCGTGAAATCACACCCAAAGGCACTTTGACGATCATGGACAGTCGCAGCAACGTAATCGCAATGATGGTTCTCGGCGCAGGTATCGTCGCGCTCGGCTCGTCGATTGTGGCCGGCGAAGTGTTTGATCAGGAGCGGCCCGAGAAAATGGGTTATATCGTCGAAGGTGTCGAAGCCGAGGCCGGCGGTGAAGCGGCCGCTGTCGTCGTTCCCATCGCGACACTGCTTGCGACGGCAGACCCCGCCAAGGGGGCTGAAGTTTTCAAGAAATGCGCATCATGCCATAATGCGGCGCAGGGTGGCGCGAACGGCATCGGTCCCAATCTGTGGGGCATTATCGGCGCAAAGCACGCCCATTCACCGACCTTCGCCAATTATTCGGACGGCATGAAAGCAATGCCCGGCGTCTGGGACTTTGATGCCATGAATGCCTGGCTCACCAAGCCGTCGGCCTATGTTAAGGGCACAAAGATGAACTTCGCGGGCCTGTCAAAGGGCGAAGATCGTGCCAACCTGATCGCTTGGCTAAACACGCAGGGGTCAAACGTCCCGCTGCCTGCTGCGCCCGCGGCAGCCGCACCGGCTGAGGCAGCAGCAGAACCGAAAGCCTAATCAGGCCGCGTAAAAACCCTGAACAATCCCCCACGCCTCTTCGGCGGTATCGACAAACTGCATCAGGTTCAGATCGCGTGCCGACACAACACCTTCGGCGACCAGCGCATCGAAATCGACGACGCGGTTCCAGAATTCTTTGCCGAACATCAGGATCGGCATCGGCTTGATCTTGCCCGTCTGGATCAAGGTCAGCAGCTCGAATGTCTCGTCGAACGTCCCGAACCCACCCGGAAATACCGCAACTGCCCGCGCGCGCAGCAGGAAGTGCATCTTGCGCAGCGCAAAATAGTGAAACTGGAAACTGAGGCCGGGTGTCACATATTCATTGGGTGCCTGCTCGTGCGGCAACACGATATTCAGCCCGACCGAACTCACCCCGACATCGGCCGCGCCGCGATTGGCCGCTTCCATGATCGACGGCCCACCGCCCGAACACACAACGAAATGCCGCTTGCCATCATCGTCGCGCGGTGCCGCACTCGCCAGCGCCGCCAGCTTGCGCGCCTCGACATAATATTTCGACTTGGCCTCGAGACTCGCCGCAACGCCCGCGTCCTCATGCCCCGATTTGACGCCCGGCTCGGGAATGCGTGCCGAGCCATAAAACACCATCATCGACCCGATCTCTGCCTCATCAAGCAGCAGTTCGGGCTTCAGCAATTCCAACTGAAACCGCACGGGGCGCAAATCCTCGCGCA
>JANOZQ010000387.1:0-2503 GCA_031429555.1 Sphingomonas sp.
ATGATGGGCGCAAACCACCCGATGGACGCCCACCGCCTCGACAGTCGCCTGATCTGGTCACGTGGGAGCAGCGGCGATACAGCCGAGGGGGTTGCGTCTTTCCTCGAGAAACGCACCGCCATTTTCCCCGACAGTGTATCGGCGGACGTGCCGCATTTCAGCCCGTGGATGGACGATGTGGCGTGGTGACCTACGAAGCCGCCAAATTTATCCACATCACCGGCATTGTCATGCTGATGGGCAACATAACCGCGACGGCGATCTGGAAATTTTTCGCCGACCGCACCGGCAATCCGATGATCGTCGCTTTTGCACAGCGATTGATTACGCTGACCGACTGGAGCCTGACCTTGTGGGGGGCGGCGCTGACGATCGTGGGGGGCTATTGTGCCGCGTATCTCGGCGGCTGGAACCTGTTCGGTGAGCGATGGCTGGTCATCAGCCAGATCCTGTTCGCGCTGTCGGGCGCCGTGTGGCTCGGCCTGCTGATCCCGCTGCAAATCCGCATGGCACGCGCCGCGAAGGCATTCGATGCCACCGGCCCGATCCCCGAGGTTTATCGCAAGGACAGTATGATGTGGCTCGTCTGGGGTTCGCTTGCGACGTTGCCGCTAGTTGCTGCAACATGGCTGATGGTCGCAAAAGCCATTTAACCGCAGGTGACGCAGTGGGTTTAGCCCGCTACGGCTCACGGTATGCCCAAGCCCGCCCCTTCCGCCGCAATCCCATTTCTGGTTGCGTGCATCGGCATTGCGCTTTTTTCCGCGATGGATGCGGCAATGAAGGGACTTGCGATTGCCCTGGGCGCATACAGCGCGATGCTTTGGCGGCAGGCGATTGGCGGATCGCTGAGCCTGGTTCCGTATCTGCTGACGCGAAAGAGCTGGCCGAGCCGGAAGGGGTTGCGGGTGCATGTGCTGCGCGGATTTGTTGCGTCGATCATGGCGGTGTCGTTCTTTTACGGGATCGCGCGGGTGCCGCTGGCCGAAGGGATTGCGCTGTCATTCATTGCGCCGCTGATCGCGTTGTATCTCGCGGTCGTGCTGCTGGGCGAGACCGTCGGGCGACACAGCATCATCGCGTCGCTGTTCGGGCTTGCGGGTGTTGCCGTGCTACTGGCGGCGCGGATCGGCGATGACAGTGGCGCACCGCGCGCGCCTGACGGCGTGGTGGCCATACTGGTGTCGGCCGTGTTCTATGCATGGAACATCATATTGATGCGGCAGCAGGCGTTGCTGGCGCCACCGATGGAAGTTGCCTTTTTCCAGAATGTCACTGCGGGCGGGTTTTTACTGCTCGCACTGCCTGTGATCCTGTGGTTTGCGCCGTCGTGGTTTGACGTGCCGAGCGGCGAACAATGGCCGATGCTGCTGCTGTCTGCGGGCCTCGCGTTTTCGTCATTGTTCCTGCTGAGTTGGGCCTATGCACGCGCCGAGGCGCAGGTGCTGGTGACCGTCGAGTATAGCGCGTTTATCTGGGCGGCGATCATGGGCGCAATTTTCTATGACGAGGCTGTGACGGCGACGACTGTGGCGGGGGCGGTATTGATCGTGACGGGGTGCATTGTCGCGGCGCGCGGTGGGCGGCCCGATACGGCGAAACTTGAGGCGATGGTTTGACAAAAGCGTCACTTGCGCCCGCGCACGCCGCTCTGGCGGTTGCGGTGATGGCAGTTTGGGGCACAAATTTTGTTGTGATCAAACATGCGCTGGCCGTGCTGCCGCCGCTAACGCTGGCCACGCTGCGGTTTATCGCTGTGCTGGTGCCGATGCTGATTTTCGTGAAGCGACCGGCGGCAAGCTGGGGCAACCTTGCGGCTTACGGCATATTGATCGGGGCGGGGCAGTTCGGGGCGCTGTTCGTGGCATTGCGCGCCGATGTGACGCCGGGGCTGGCGTCGCTGCTGATGCAAAGTCAGGTATTTTTCACGATCGGTTTGTCGATGATGCTGACCGGTGAACGTGTGAGGGGGTATCAGATTGCAGCGCTGCTGCTGGCGGTCGCGGGTGTCGCCGTAATTTTGCAGCATACCGACGGGAGCATTACGCCGCTGGGGCTCGGGCTGCTGCTGGTGGCGGCGCTCGGCTGGGCGGGCGGCAATATGGTGTCGCGCGCAGCGGGGCAGGTCGACATGCTGGGCTATGTCGTCTGGGCGAGCCTGTTTGCGATCCCGCCGCTGTTTGTGCTGGCGATGATTTTCGAAGGATGGCCGGCAATGGTGGCGGGCGTCCGTGCTTCGGGTCCGTCGATCTGGGCGGTGGTCGCGTGGCAGGCCGTCGGCAATACGATGTTCGGATACGGCGTGTGGGGCTGGTTGCTCGCGCGGTACCCGGCGGCGACAGTCGCGCCGATGGCGTTGATGATCCCGGTGTTTGGCATGGGGGCATCGGCATGGCTGCTGGGCGAGCCGTTGCAGGACTGGAAGTTGATCGCGGCAGCGCTGGTGATGTCGGGGCTGGCATTGGGGATGCTCTGGCCGCGGATCGCGGCGCGGGTTAGAGCC
>JANOZQ010000388.1:0-2812 GCA_031429555.1 Sphingomonas sp.
GAAACCGTGTTCGATACGCTGAATGCCAAGGCGGGCGTCATGGCCGTGCTCGAAGCGCAGGACGCGCTGGGCCGTGACATCCCGATGATGATTTCGATGACACTGACCGACCTGTCGGGCCGCAACCTCTCGGGCCACACGGTCGAAGCGTTCTGGTATGCGGTGCGCCATGCCAAGCCGCTGACAATCGGCCTCAACTGCTCGTTCGGCGCGCAGCAACTCCGCCCGCATGTCAAAGTGCTCAGCGCCATCGCCGACACACTGATCATGGTTTATCCCAATGCGGGGCTCCCCAACGATCTGGGCGAATATGACGAACTGCCGCATGAAACGGCGGCACTCGTCAAGGAATGGGCCGATGCGGGGCAGGTGAACATCCTCGGCGGCTGCTGTGGCTCCACGCCTGCCCATATTGCCGCGATGGCCAAGGCGGTGGCGGGCTTGCCTGCGCGAGCCGTGACGTCGCCGCCGGTTGCGACACGGTTGGCGGGGCTGGAACCGATGACGCTCGCTGCCTGAACGGAACACCATGACAATACCCGTCCCTTCCTTCGTCAACATCGGCGAGCGTACCAACGTCACCGGGTCCGCTGCATTCAAGAAGCTGATCATGGCGGGCGACTACCCGGCCGCGGTTGAAGTCGCGCGCCAGCAAGTCGAGAACGGTGCGCAGATCATCGACATCAACATGGACGAAGGACTGCTCGATTCGCTCGTCGCCATGGAGACCTTCGTAAAGCTGATCGCCGCCGAGCCCGACATTGCGCGCGTGCCGTTCATGATCGACAGCTCGAAATGGTCGGTCATCGAAGCGGGGCTGAAATGCGTCAGCGGCAAGCCCATCGTCAACTCGATCAGCATGAAGGAAGGCGAAGCGCAGTTTCTCGAACAAGCGCGCAAGTGCATGAATTACGGCGCATCGGTCGTCGTCATGGCATTCGACGAAACCGGCCAGGCAGACACCGAACTGCGCAAGGTCGAAATCTGCGAGCGCGCTTACAACCTCCTCATGGGTATCGGCTTTCCGCCCGAGGACATTATTTTCGATCCCAATATCTTTGCCGTGGCGACGGGGATCGAAGAGCATAACAACTACGCCGTCGACTTCATCGAAGGCGTCCGCGAGATCAAGAAGCGCTGTCCCCATGTCCATTTTTCGGGCGGGCTGTCGAACCTCTCGTTCAGCTTTCGCGGTAACGAACCCGTCCGCCGCGCGATGCATTCGGTGTTCCTCTATCACGCGATCCCGGCTGGCCTCGACATGGCCATCGTCAATGCCGGACAGCTCGACATCTATGACGCGATCGACCCCGTGCTGCGCGAAGCCTGCGAGGACGTCATCCTCAATCGCCCTGCGCGCAACGATAACGAAACACCGACCGAGCGCCTCGTCACGCTCGCCGAGAAATTTCGTGGGACGGACGCCGCTGTCGAAAAAGCCGCCGAGGAATGGCGGGGCTGGCACGTGACCAAGCGCCTCGAACATGCGCTCGTTAAAGGGATCGACATGTATGTCGTCGACGATACCGAGGAGTGCCGCCAGCTTTTCCCGCGCCCTATTGAAGTGATTGAAGGGCCGTTGATGGACGGCATGAACGTCGTCGGCGACTTGTTCGGATCGGGCAAGATGTTCCTGCCGCAAGTCGTGAAATCGGCGCGCGTCATGAAAAAGGCGGTCGCACACCTCATCCCCTTCATCGAAGCCGCGAAGGAACCCGGCGCGCGCGCCAAGGGCAAGATCATCATGGCGACCGTCAAGGGCGACGTTCACGACATTGGCAAGAACATTGTTGGCGTTGTGCTCCAGTGCAATGGTTATGAAGTCATCGACCTCGGCGTTATGGTGCCGTGGACGAAAATACTCGAAGCCGCGAACGAGAATGATGCCGACATCATCGGCCTGTCAGGCCTGATCACGCCGAGCCTCGACGAGATGGTGACGGTTGCCGAGGAAATGCAGCGCGCGAAAATGTCGATGCCGCTGCTGATCGGCGGCGCGACGACGTCGAAAGTCCACACCGCGCTGCGCATCGACGAAGCCTATGACGGCCCCGTGATCCATGTGCTCGACGCGAGCCGCGCGGTCGGGGTCGCAACCGCGTTGGTCAGCGACACGGGGCGCGATGCGTATGTGAAGACGTTTGCCGACGATTATGCGCATGTTCGCGAAGTTCGCGCGAGCAAGGGGCAGAATGCGCTGATCGTGATCGAGGACGCACGCGCCAATGCGTTTCCCTATGATGCGCATCTTAAACCGCCGCCGCCCGAACAACCGGGGCTGCATGTGTTCGATGCATGGGATCTGGCCGATCTGGCGGACGTGATCGACTGGACGCCTTTCTTCCGCGCGTGGGAGCTGCACGGCAATTATCCCGCGATCCTGACCGATGATGTTGTCGGTGAAGCCGCACAGGCTTTATGGGTCGATGCGCAGGCCATGCTCAAAACGCTGATCGACGAAAAATGGCTGACCGCGCGCGGTGTTGCAGGCCTGTGGCCGTGCCGCCGCGACGGCGACGATGTTATCGTCCACATGGTCGAAACCGAAGAGCATATCCGCCTCCCCTTCCTCCGCCAGCAAATCGCCAAGCGTGAAGGCCGACCGAACATGTGCCTTGCCGATTTCGTCGATCATGACGGCGACTGGATCGGCGGCTTCGCGGTGGGCATCCACGGCATCGAACCACATCTCGCGCGCTTTCAGGCCGATAAAGATGATTATTCGGACATCCTATTGAAAGCGCTCGCGGACCGCTTTGCGGAAGCCTTCGCCGAACGCCTGCACCAACATGTCCGCCAGACCCTGTGGGGC
>JANOZQ010000389.1:0-2811 GCA_031429555.1 Sphingomonas sp.
CCCGTGGTTGATGATCGCGATGCGGTCGCAAAGCTCCTCGGCTTCCTCGAGATAGTGGGTGGTCAGCACAATCGTCACGCCCTGCGCATTCAGTTCGCGGACATAACCCCACAACTGCTGGCGCAATTCGACATCGACACCCGCTGTCGGTTCGTCGTGCACCAGGATCGGCGGTGAATGGACCATCGCTTTGGCGACCAGCAACCGCCGCTTCATCCCGCCCGACAATGTGCGCGCATAAGCACCTGCTTTGTCCTCGAGGAAAACCGCGCGGAGCAACTCCATCGACCGCCGTTTGGCCTTCGGCACGCCATAAAGTCCCGCCTGCAGTTCCAGCGCCTCGAACGGCGTGAAGAACGGATCGAACAGGATTTCCTGCGGCACGATGCCGATTGACGCCTTGGCATTGCGCGGATGCTCGTCGATATCGAACCCCCAGACGCGCGCGCTGCCGCCGGTCTTTTTGACCATCCCCGACAATATGTTGATCAGCGTCGATTTGCCCGCGCCATTGGGACCGAGCAGCCCGAACACCTGCCCGCGTGGCACGTCGAATGTTACGCCGCCTAGCGCCACTTTCCCGCCTGCATAGGTTTTCTGGAGATTGTCGATCTGGATCGCGGCATCAGTCATCGATTGGCTGTAGCGTGACGGTGGCGCGCCCGCAAAGGCGCAATGTCTGAAAGCAAAATTAACCAAGGCTCTTCATGACGGTTTAGCGATCCCGACCCTAAGCCGAAGTGTGGGGACGCAATCGAGACATAGGAAAACCGCGCTGGCCGTGTGCGCGCTGCTCGGGGCAGCGACACCGGGCCTTGCCATCGCCGCGACATCGCCAAGCGGGGCCAAGGCCATTACACTGCGCCCGCTGTCACTGCTCAAATTGCGCGACCTCGACTTTGCGACCAACATTTCCGGCACCACGGGCGGCACCGTCATCATTGACCCGACAACCGATGCGCGCACGACGACGGGCGGGGTCACCGCAGCGGGTGGTTTGCCGCAGGCGGCGCAATTCTACACCTACGGCGGCCCGCTCCAGAATGTTCAGGTCAACCGCGGGCCGCTCCCGGTGTTGAACCGGGTTGGCGGCGGCGCCTCGATGAATGTGACCCAACTGACACTCAACGGTCCGGTGTTGCGGTTCCTGAATGCAGCAGGTTTGCTCGACCTGCGCGTCGGCGGAACCCTTGATGTTACCGCCAACAAACTGGCAGGCACCTACTCGGGCACGTTCGACATTATCGTCACCTATTTCTAGACGATACATCGGTGCGTTGCTAAACGCGCGGTATGAACCAGCCACCCGAAATCCTCCGTGTAAACACGGCCCGCGTTTCCTGCGATGGATCGGGTGATGTGCCAGCCGCACTCGGCCATCCGCGCGTCTGGCTTGAAATCGACGAAAAAGGCTATGTCGAATGCGGCTATTGTGATCGCCGCTTCGTCCTGACCGGTGGCCCTGCCGACCGCGCCGCTTAACAGGACGTAAACCAGCCCCGGTAAGCCGTCTGTCATTCCCGCCGCCGTATTGCAGCCAGGGGAAGTTATTCGGGGACCACGATATGCGCATTGCACTGGTGTGTAGTGCCTTGCTTTTAAGTGCGGGGGCGCAGGCAGCAACGCAAACGGCAGTAACAAAAGTTGTTGCGCTCAAGCCAATCACATTGGTCAATTCGACCGCGCTCGATTTCGGTTCGATTGTACCAGGGGTCGCCAACGGCACTGTCACGATCAATTCGCGCACCGGTGCGCGCACCCGCACTGTTGTCACACTGGTGGGCAGCACATTTTCCCGCGCGCAGTTTGTCGCCACCGGCACCGTGGGCCGCGTCGTTACGCTCACCGTCAATGCGCCGACGATCAATATCACCAGCGGCGCGAACACCATGGCCGTAAACACGTTGCGGGTCAGCGCCAATGGCGGCGCGGCGCGGACGTTCGGCCAGAACTACACAATCCCGGCGAGCGGTACGATCACCTACAACATGGGCGGTCGCCTCAACGTTGGCGCAAACAAACCGGCGGGACTTTACAGCGGCACATTTTCGCTGACCTTGAACTACCAATAGCGATCAACAGCGCCTATCTGTGAACTATGAATGAAACCGATCCGCGCCACTTGCTCTATCGCCAGCTTGAACCCGCCGCCGCCGAACGCCTGACGCGCGATGCACTCAGCGCCTGCGACGATGGCGAACTTTACCTCCAGCATCGCAGCACTGAAAGTTTTGGCTTCGACGATGGCCGGATGAAAACCGCCGATTACGGCATCGACAGCGGTTTCGGCCTGCGCGGCGTCAGCGGCGAAATGACAGGCTTTGCCCATGCCGACGAGATTAGCGAAGGCGCAATTCGGCGCGCGTCGGAAACGTTGCGTCTGCTCGATCCCGCAACGGCACCGCCTGCGCCGCCGCCCCGCCGCAGCAACCGGCATCTTTACACCGCCAGCGATCCGCTCAGCGCCGTGCCGTTCGAGGACAAGGTCGCCCTGTGCCAGAAAATCGACGCCGCCGCGCGCGCGCGCGATCCGCGGGTGGCACAGGTCTCGGTTTCGTTGTCAGGCAGCTGGAGCGTCATCGACATCGTCCGCGCCGACGGCTTTGTCGCCAGCGACATCCGCCCACTCGTCCGCCTCAACGTCAGCATCGTTGCCAAGGATGCGAACGGCCGCCGTGAAAACGGATCATTCGGCCTCGGCGGACGCTATCTTTATAACACGCTGTTCGACGAAGCGACATGGGGCCGCGCGGTTGACGAAGCCTTGCGTCAGGCGCTGGTCAATCTCGAATCCGTTGCGGCGCCGGCTGG
>JANOZQ010000390.1:0-4693 GCA_031429555.1 Sphingomonas sp.
GCGGGCACGCTGTCCACCGCGAACACCAGATCGACAATCTCGATCATGATCAGTGCGAGGAACAGCGGCGTCATATGCCGCACGCCATCGACCTTCACGAAAAACTTGTCGCCATGCAGATCGTTGGTCACGTTGAACCGCGTGCGCACCCATTTCAGCACGGGGTTGGCGGCAACATCATACACCGCGTCTGCCGTTTGCCACATTTTGACTCCAGTAAAAATCAGGAACGCGGCAAAAATGTAAAGCACCCAGCTGAATTGTTCGACCAGCGTCGCGCCAAGCCCGATCATGATCGCGCGCAACACGATGACGCCGAGAATGCCCCAAAAGAGCACGCGATGCTGGTACAATCGCGGCACGGCAAAGTATGTGAAGATCATCGCAATGACGAAGACATTGTCCATTGCCAGCGATTTCTCGATCACAAAGCCGGTGACATATTGCATGCCTGCCGTCTCGCCGAGATACCACCATATCCAGCCCCCGAACGCGAGGCCTAAACTGATGTAGACCGCACTCAGGATCAGGCTTTCGGTGACCGCAATTTCGCGCTGTTTCCGGTGCAGCACGCCAAGATCGAGCGCGAGCAACACAATGACGATGCCGATAAAAGACAGCCACATCCAGACCGGCTTTCCCAGCCAGTCGAACATTAGAAGTTCCACAATAATCCCCTATTTCACCCCCGGAAGAACGTCGGCAACCGACGGCAAGCCCAGGGACGGCCGCCGCCGGTCACCCCGTCAACGAGCGCTTAACGCGCGGGTCGCGGTTCCGTAGAGCCGGTCCTTGATGGCCAGCTTCAATTTCTTGAGCCGCGTCACGCGGTCGCGGTTCGGCCAGCGGGTCTTCAACTCACGGCGGATTTCAGTGTCCAGTCGCGCATGAACCAGCTTCAGGCGGTAAATAATCGGATTCATAGTCAGGCACTCCTCGTTTCGATTTGATCGAACGGATGTCCCGATGTTTTGGAAGCGCATACGGACCCAAAGCACCGGGAATCACCCGATGCGGTCCGACATCACGGTTTTAATAAACCGCCAGAGGGGCCCGGCCCGCACGATCTACAAATGGAAATACGCGTGTCTGATTCAACCCCTGACACGTAAAAATAATTTCGGCTTGTCGCCGATTCCGCGTAATCCGCCGCAGATATGATCAAGGTTGCCAGTTACAACATCCACAAGGGCGTCGGCCTTGATCGCCTGCGCCGCCCCGAACGCATCCTCGATGTGCTGTGCGAACTCGATGCCGACATCATCGCGCTTCAGGAAGCCGACCGGCGCTTCGGCGCGCGCGCGTCAGCGCTGCCGCCCGAGCTGATCCTGGCCCAGTCGCCCTATGTACCGGTCGAACTCAACAAGCGCGACCACAGCATCGGCTGGCACGGCAATGCTATTCTCGTGCGCAAAGATGCCGAAATCCTGACCTATGCCCACATCGAGCTGCCAACGCTCGAGCCGCGCGGTGCGGTGATGGCCGAAGTGCGGGTCCAGGGCGTGCGGCTCCGCATCGTCGCGATGCACCTTGACCTGTCAGGCCTGTGGCGACGGCGACAGGCGCGCGCGATCATTGCTGCACTCGAGGCGCGCCGACCGCTCCCCACCATCCTGATGGGCGACCTGAACGAATGGACGCTCCACGGCGGCTGCCTGCGTGATTTCGCGCATCACTTCCGCATCGCGCCCACCCCGCCGAGTTTCCACACACGCCAGCCCGTTGCGCGGCTCGACCGTATCATGGTCGACAAGTCGCTGCATATTGCATCGTGCGGCGTCCACCACAGCTTGAAGTCTCGCCGCGCCAGCGACCACCTGCCGATTTGGGCGCGCATTGATTTCACCTGAAATCTCGGCGAGGGGGGATCGCATGAAGCAGTTCGATGTCGTCATCGTCGGGGCCGGACACGGCGGCGCACAGGCAGCCGTTGTGCTCCGCCAGCAAGGTTTTGATGGCAGCATCGCGATGATCGGTCGTGAAGCCGAACCGCCCTACGAACGCCCGCCGCTGTCCAAAGAATATCTCGCGCAGGAAAAGCCGTTCGAGCGGCTCTACATCCGCCCGCCCGCATTCTGGGCGGAGCGCGGGATTGAAATGATGCTGTCGTGCGAAGTTGTGGTGGTCGATCCAAAGGCGCGCGTCCTTACGCTCGGCGACGGCGCGCAGGTCGGCTATGGCGATCTGATCTGGGCAACCGGTGGCGATCCGCGCAAGCTCGATTGCCACGGCCACCACCTGGCCGGCATCCACGCTGTCCGCACCCGCGAAGACGTTGACCTCATCATGGCCGAACTCGACGACGTCACACGCATCGCGGTCGTCGGCGGCGGGTATATCGGCTTGGAGGCAGCCGCCATCCTGACCAAATTCGGCAAACCCGTCACGCTTCTCGAAGCGCTCCCCCGTGTTCTTGCCCGCGTTGCCGGCCCCGACCTCTCGGCCTTCTACGAAGCCGAACATCGCGCGCATGGCGTCGATCTCCGCACGAGTACCAGCGTGGTCGCCATCGAGGGCGAAACCCGCGTTACCGGCGTCCGCCTCGCCGACGACAGCGTGGTCGCCGCTGACATGGTCATTGTCGGGATCGGTATCATTCCGGCTGTTGCGCCGCTGATTGCGGCGGGAGCCGAGGGCGGCAACGGCGTGTTGGTCGACGAACACTGTCGCACGTCGCTCCCGCATATCTACGCCATCGGCGACTGCGCGGCACATGCCAATGGCTTTGCCGAAGGCGCGACGATCCGCCTTGAATCCGTCCAGAATGCCAACGACCAGGCCAGCGTCGCCGCCAGGGCGATCTGCGGCAACGCCGTCCCCTACGCCGCGACCCCGTGGTTTTGGTCGAACCAATATGATTTGAAGCTCCAGACCGTCGGGCTATCGACCAACCATGACGACGCCGTCCTGCGCGGTGATCCTGCCACCCGCAGCTTCTCGGTGGTCTATCTCAAAGCCGGTCGGGTTATCGCGCTCGATTGTGTGAACAATGTCAAAGACTATGCCCAAGGACGCAAATTGGTCGAAGCACGCACGTCTGTCACGGCTGCCGAAATCGGGGATGCGGGCAAACCGCTCAAGGAATTTATCGCATCGTCGTGACACCGTCGTATTCGGACGGTAGGGGGTTACAATGCGTATTGATTTGATCCCCGTCGGCGATGATCCGCCGAACTCACTGAACGTTGTCATCGAAGTGCCTGTCGGCGGCGAACCCGTGAAATATGAATTCGACAAAGCGTCGGGCGCGTTGTTCGTCGACCGCATCCTGCATACGTCGATGCGCTATCCGGCCAATTACGGGTTCATCCCGCACACCCTGTCACCAGATGGCGACGCGCTCGACGCACTGGTCGTTGCTCGATCACCGTTCGTACCCGGTTGCGTCGTTCGCGTGCGGCCGATTGCGGTGCTGAAGCTCGAGGACGAAGCCGGCGGCGATGAAAAACTGCTGACCGTGCCCGTCGATGCGACTTTCCCCTATTATGCCGACGTCGATGAAAAGGAACATTTGCCCGACATTGTCATGCAGCAGATTGAGCATTTCTTCACGCATTACAAAGACTTGGAGCCGAAGAAATGGGTCCGTGTCGGCAAATGGGGCGACGCCGACGAAGCGCGTGCCATCGTGATGGAAGCCATTGCCGCCTATCAGGCAGCTAATGCCGGCTGAGCGGGCCGGAGGCGAAATCCTCGCGTCCGATTGCATAAATCAGGTGGTCGACAATCGTGTCTGCCATTGGCCATGCCTGTCGCCGGTCGGTGAGAACGGCACCGATCTTCTCGAGCGCGCGGCGTGACCGTTTGTTGCCTTCGCCGACAAGAAAAATCACCGAATCGAACCCGCGCTCGAACGCATAGCGCACCATCAGCCGCTTGATCGACCGGTTGACCGCCCCGCCCCAATGCGCGCGCGCCAGATAAGTCCAGCCGATCTCGACCTCGCCCGCTTCGCAAACGCGGATGTCATACCGCGAACTGCCGATGATCGCGCCCGACGCCTTGTCGATCACGGCCAGCCCGCCGTTCGACGCCAGCCCTTCTGCAAAGAACGGGTCGAACACAGCGCGCTGCCAGCGGTCATGCGCCGGATGAACCGCCCAGATTTCCGCATCACTGGCGACATTGAACAACGCCTCGCGGTCGCTCTCGGTTATCGGTCGCAGCAGGACGACATCATCCTCGAGCACCGGCTGCATTGGCGGCACCATCATGCGTTTGCCAACGCCCGCAGCGCCGCCCCGTCCACGCGGTTGATCGTCCATTCATCCATCGCTTCGGCGCCCAGCGACGCATAAAATTTGATCGCCGGTTCGTTCCAGTCAAGCACCGACCACTCCAGCCGTGCGCACCCGCGCGCCATTGCCAGTTGCGCCAATCGTGCGAGCAAAGCCTTGCCCAGCCCCGACCCGCGCGCGTCGGGCTCGACAAACAAATCCTCGAGGTAAATCCCCGGTCGCCCCTCGAATGTGGAGAAATTATGGAAAAACAAAGCAAATCCGCGTGCCACGCCGTCAATTTCGCCGATAATCACTTCGGCCATTGGCCGCTTGCCGAACAAATGGCTCCCCATCGTGACCGGATCGAGCACCACCGCATCGGCCAGCCGCTCATAATCAGCCAAAGCCCGGATAAACCCGATAATCAGGTCAAGGTCAGCGGCAACGGCGTTTCTGATCGTAATTGTCATGCG
>JANOZQ010000391.1:0-7681 GCA_031429555.1 Sphingomonas sp.
CGGCAATCCTGCTCGCGATCCCGTCATCAAGCCGTTCGGCCATTGGGACCACGACGAGTCCACCATCCGCCTCCGCCAGCAACCCCTTGCGCGCCACTGGACGGTCCGCGGCCAAAGTCGCGCCAAGGTCTAGCCCGCCAAGCAATCGCTCGTCATCGATATGCACAGGGATTTTGCGTATCGTCCGACCTACTGCCATTGCCGCGATCACAGCATCACGGACCGGCCCATCGCCACCGCGAAGAACTATCCCGCCGAGCCCGGGATCGATCGCGCAGAGCTGCGCCGCGATCAGCGCATCCTCGATCACCCGAACAGCTCGTCCATCGCACGCTCGATCCGTGCGGTCGAGCCCGTTTCATCGAGGACATTGCGTCGCAGCCGGTGACGCAACGCCAATGGTGCGACCGACACGAGATGCTTTTCAGTCACCTGATCCCTGCCATCAAGCGCCGCTTGCGCCCGCGACGCGCGCATGAGTGTCAATTCGCCGCGCAACCCATCCGCACCCACCGCGATGCAAAGTTCGGACGCACGGCGCAGGATCGCATCGGGTATTTCGACATGGGGCAGTAATGATTTCGCGCGGGCAATCTGTTTGATCGTCTTCTTTTCCGCTTTCGACCAGCGTTCGGCAAACGCAGCGCCGTCGCGCTCGAACGCATCGCAGCGCCGCAATACCTCGACACGCGAGTCCAGATCCTGCGGCGTCCGCACTTCGACCGACAGGCCAAATCGGTCAAGCAATTGCGGGCGGAGTTCGCCTTCTTCGGGGTTGCCACTGCCGACCAGCACGAAGCGTGCGGGATGGCGGACGCTCAGCCCCTCACGCTCGACAACATTTTCGCCCGATGCCGCGACATCGAGAAGCAGGTCAACGATATGATCCTCAAGGAGATTGATTTCGTCGATGTACAAAAACCCGCGATCCGCCTTGGCCAGCAAACCCGGTTCGAATGCCTTTTCACCTGCACCCAGAGCCCGTTCAAGGTCCAGCGCGCCGACCACACGATCCTCGGTTGCGCCAAGCGGCAGGTCGACAAACGGCACGGCCATTTTTTTGCCGTCATCACCGACAATCGGCGGCAGCAATGCCGCCAGTGCGCGCACAGCCGTGGATTTCCCTGTCCCCCGGTCGCCGAAAACCATGACGCCACCGATCCGCGCATCGACCGCGGCAATCAGCAGCGCGCGCTTCATTTCGTCCTGGCCGACGATGGCGGAAAACGGGAAAGCGACGCGCATTCCTGGCTCTGTGTCACAGCGGGGTGACAGGTCGCAAGTCAGGAAATTTGGACAGCCCCGGATACCGGCCTAGATAAAGCCGAGATTGCGGTTTGAAAAATTCCCGATGGACGGCAAAACCGTCGACATTTGCGAATCAGCAATCCCGAACCAGTTCGCCAGCGTTGCGGCATATTGATCGACCGAAGTCGTCGGCAACAATCGGCCCTGACCGACGTCATCGGGACCATTATTGGCAAAGACCGGCGATTTTCCGTAGAGTTGCTTGCCCTTTACGGCACCACCCATCACGAAATGCGTGCTGCCCCAACCATGGTCGGTGCCGTCATCATTGTTGACGATTGACCGGCCGAAATCGGAACCTGTGAACGTTGTCACCTTGTCCGCGATGCCTAGCTCAACTGTTGTGTCGTAAAAGGATCTCAGCGCATCGGCGAGCACGCCAAGCAGCAACGGCTGCTTTGTCGCCAAAATACTATGCAGGTCATAACCACCCTGCGAGACAAAAAACACCTGACGTTTCGCACCCAGTTGCTGGCTAACCGAAATCATCCGCGCAACGACATTAAGCTGCACTGCAAGTGCATTATGCAAGTCGTAATAGGTCGTGAACGTTGGCGCGCCCAAGAGTGCACCATTGACCTGCTCATAGGCATCCAGGGACCGTTTTGTAACGCGGGTATGTTCGTTTTCGAGCATGTGTGTTCGCGGTGCCGTAACCATCGAACGCAAAACCGAGTTTGCCGTGGCCGACGTAAAGAGAGTCGATGAGTTACTGTACGGCGCGAGCGGGCCATTTGGGCCTACCGAATACTGGATTGCCGCCTTACCGGTCATAAAAACGGCGTTGCCCGTCGCATTGATACAGGTCAGCGTCGCATTGCCGTTACCCGATTGTAACAAGTCGCCCATGCGCCCACCCCAACCTGAATCGGCGCCTTCGGACGACGCTGCTGTCTGGAAAAAGGCTTGCTGGTCGTTATGCGAAAACAGCTTTGGCGGCACCGGCACACTTGTGGCCTCATACTGCGCCTTGGTTGTCGGCTGGATCAATGTGCCGACATTCATCACGGCCGCCATTTTGCCGGCGTTGAAGATCGGCAACAATTTGGCGAGTGTCGGCGCGAGTGCATATTGCACACCCCCGGGCAGCGCGGTTGTTGGCGCAAGCACCGTCGGCGTCAGCGCATCACGTGCGAGCGCAATATTCGGACGCAGCGTCTGGTAGAGATTATAAGAGGCTTGGTCATAGGGCACCAACGTGTTGGCGAAATCGTTCCCGCCGTACAGAAACACGCAGACCAGTGCCTTATAATCATTGGCAACCGACGCAGCGGCTTCGCCAATGGCGGCAAGATTGGTGACAAAAGGTGCGGCCGAACCGGCAAGACCGAGCGCTGCGGACCGCTTCAGAAAGGCGCGGCGTGATTGATCGGACGTCATCGACATGATCCTATTTCAAAACCAGATATTCGGGGGAAACCATGATCAGTGTGGTCGCGGTGTTGACGCGATTCTGAAGGTCGGCGGGTGTGGCTGTGGCGATACTGTCGACAGCGGTCTTGATCTGAGCGATGGTTGCCGCGCTCACTTGATTGGCGGCGACACGCAGATTGATGAGATCAAGCAACGCCTGCGAGTCTGCCGCTTTGGCCAGATAATCGGTGTAGTTGGCTTTGAAATCACCCCAGCCGTCGCGCATCGAAAGGATCATGAAGTTGATATATCCGATCACTGATATTTCATTGGTGATCTGGAATTCAGGCGCCACCATGTTGGCGGTCCCGATCGCACTGTTCGGGGGCGTATAGCCGGGGCGGAAGAAATTGAAGACGCTCGGGCTGCGTCCGACGCTCTGTCCCAGTTTGTTCATCGTCGTGCTCGTGTCGCCGATCAGCCATGCTTCCGACGGAGAGGTCGCGCCAAATGCACGCGCCCAGCCGGTAAAGCGCAACAGCGGCTCACGCAGCTTGCCAAAGGACGCGCTCGATGCGGCAGCGGCATCGCTACGAGCTTCGGTATCGAGCAGGATCGCGCGAACCACAGCACGCAAATCGCCCCTGACACCCGATCCGTTATTTTCGAAGATGGTGGCAACGCGCTGCACATAGGCAGGTGTCGGGTTGGACGTTACGAGATGCTGGATCAGTTGCTTCGAAACGAAGGGCGCGACGTTGGCGTGCGCGAAAATCGCATCGAGCGCGAGCTTGAGACTGGTGACACCGTCCGTGCCTGCCGGAATGGTGGTGCCCAGAAACGTCTTGACGCCGAGTTCATGATCCGCGGCATTCTGCACCATCGGATCTCTAAGGTTGTCATAACCGTTGACATTGGCACCGACCAGCTTGGACTTGTCATCCTTCCAACCAGTCAGGACGCGGGCAAGGCCGCCGACATCGGCAAGCGTGTAGGTCTCGATGGGCTTTCCGTTCGACAGCTTAAGCGTGCCGTCGAGATTCAACTGATAGAGGCCGATGCTGAACAGCTGCATCAATTCGCGTGCATAATTTTCATCGGGAACAGCGCCAGCGCCATTGGCCTTGCGGCTGTTGATGAAGGTCAGATAAAAGGCCATCACGGCGTTATTCGAAATTTTATCGAGTATCGTGCGATAATTGCCGAACGCATTGTCCCACAATATGTCCATGTAGGCGGCCATGCCGAACTGTTTCCAGTTGTTGGGAATGGCATCGATTCCCACAACAAGCATGGACATCAGGGCGGTGCCGACACGCTGGCGCAACTGATCTTCGCCAGCGATCAGGCTGCTCCAGACCATGGCGTCGTAACCGTCTTCACGGAAGATATTGACCGGCGCATTGTAGCCCTTGGCGATCAACCAATCCCAGAATGTCGACGCGCGGGGCTTGGCGAACTGTGCCGCAAGCCAACCGTCATAGCCTTGGGCTACGACAGCCTGAATATCGGCATCTTTGGTGCCCATCGTGGCTTGCGCAAGGAACCGTCCCGACTGGGTTGACGTCGGTGGCGGCGGTGGAGGGGGTGGTGGTGGCGCAGGGGGCGGCGGTGCAGGAGCGGGTGGAGGAGGCGGCGCACCCGCGGTGACACCGGCACTCGTTCCGCCGCCACCACAGGCCGCAAGCGCAAGTGCAGGTAAAATTACAACGGGCGGTGGCGGAAGTGCCGACGATTCATTCGTAAATTCAGGGTCAAGTTCAGGAGGTGATACGCCTTCCACGGCAATATCATGCAAAACTTCCGAATCCATCGCGTTGCTCCCCGACATGGCGCCCGCGATTTTCGCGTTGCCCCTGCCGCTATGTTGTGAGGTGACCCTCGACGTCGTTAACGTTTGACGCCGAATCCCTTCAAAATGGTGAAGGAACCAATTGTGTCCGTCGTGGTTGTCCCGCTAGCGACCACGCGTGCCGCGTTTCCGTCCAACCGAATTTGGGGGGCGATTTTGTAATGTCTGCGCGATACAGGCCGTGGCGTGACCCAAGTTTTCATCACAATTGACACCGAATTATCAGCGGCGCTCTATCAACAGGGGGCCAACGCCGACGATAATTTCGCGCGTTCAATCACTTGCGACAGTTATGGTGTCGGGTGGCAGTTGGACCAGCTCGACGCGCACGGCTTGACCGGCGTTTTCTTTGTCGATCCGATGCCTGCGCTGGTTTATGGTGTTGATGTGATCGCCCGCATTGTCGCGCCGATTGTTGCACGCGGCCATGAAGCGCAGCTGCATTTGCACCCCGAATGGCTGGCCTGGGCAACGGCACAGCCCGTTGACGAGCGCCGTGGCCGAAGTATCGGCGACTTCAATTATGACGATCAGGTCACGCTGATTACGCTGGCCCGACAATTGCTGGTCGATGCAGGCGCGCCACCGCCGGTTGCGTTCCGTGCAGGCAATTATGGCGCGAACGACGATACACTGCGGGTGCTTGCTTCGCTCGGGATCAAATGCGATTCGAGTTTTAACCCAACCTATATCGGTGATCCGTGCCAGATCGGGCTTGGCCCCGACCAGGTTGATCCGATCAAACGGCTCGGCGTCCTTGAAATACCCGTCTCGGCAATCGAGGATCGACCCGGCCATTTGCGTCATGCGCAGGTTTGCGCGCTTTCGGCCCGCGAGATGGCCGATGCGCTCAACCACGCTGCCGACACCAGGCGGCCCGCTTTCACGGTCGTTACCCACAGTTTCGAAATGATGAGCCGCGACCGCAAGCGGCCCAACCGAAGCGTAATGACGCGGTTTGAAACGCTGTGCCGGACAGTGGCCGAACATCGCGGCTTATCAAGCAGCGGCTTTGCAGCACTCGATCTTACGCCCGCGACGACAACCGCTGAACGTCTCGGTCCAAACAATCTGCGCACGGTCAAGCGCATGGCCGAACAAGCCATCGCAACCTTGGCTTATGAGCGGTGAAGCCTGCAATCGTGCTGGGTGTCGATACTCCCATCGGCCTGACAGTGATCCGCGAACTCGGCAGCCACGGCGTGCCTGTCCACGCGGTCGGGCGAAGCGAACACGCCATCGGTCGCGCGTCAAAATGGACGACTGGCTTTTCGGTGCGGCCATCCGGTCCACTGGCCGGTTGGCTGCCCGCATTTATTCGCGAAACCAGCGCCGGCGCGCTGCTCGCCATATCCGAAGATGACCTGATTGCCCTCGCGGACCTGCCGCCGGTGATCGAAGGCTGCAAAATTCTGACGCCGCGCCGCGCTCCGTTGGACATAGTGCTGGACAAGACTGCGACACTCGAACGCGCGGCTGCACTCGGCATCGATGTGCCGGCGAGTTGGCAGCCAACAAACAGCGATGACTTCGCAGTCAAGTCAGCAACACTTTTATATCCCCTCGTTCTCAAATGGGCCGACCCCCCAGCAATCCTGCCGCGCCTTGCCGAACATGGCATTGAATTTGTGAAGGCCGAGCATGTCGCCGACGCCGCTGCCCTGGTGAAAGCGCTATCACGCTATTCGAAGCTCAACGCTTGGCCGCTGGCGCAATCCTATTGCCCGGGCACAGGTTTGGGACAGATGTTCCACATGAAAGACGGCGCAGCGACGCTCACCTTTCAGCATCGCCGCGTTCACGAATGGCCCCCCGAAGGCGGTGTCTCGACGCTCTGTGCGACCGTGCCGCTCGACCAGCATGCCGAACAGCGAGTTAAGTCAGAAGCCTTGCTGAACAGCATCGGCTGGGTAGGCCCGGCGATGGTCGAATACCGCTATGACGCGCACGCCGGCGTTTACTGGCTGATGGAAATCAACGGCCGCTTCTGGGGCAGCCTCGCGCTTGCCCGCCACGCCGGCGCCGAATTCGCTTGGGAAACCTATGCGCAGGCATTGGGTATCGCAACCGGGCAGCCCGAAATCCGCGAACGCCACGCCCGCTACACCATCCCCGAAACCCGCCGCCTGATCCGCGTTTTTGTCGGCGCGCGTGCCATTGCCGACCGCCAATTCAAGTCAACACCGTGGCGCGACCTGATGAGCTATATCGGTGATTTTTTCGATCCGGGCATGCGTTACTTCGTCTGGGACCGGCGCGATCCCGGGCCGTTTTTTGCCGACATGAAAAACGTACTCAGGAAACTCGTGCGCCAGGAAACGCCACCACCAGATTAGCAACCGCGCTTTCGATCCGTTTGAGGCACGTCAACATATAGGCCGGATCTAACTCATACGGATCGTGCAGGTGCGGCACGGCGGGCGACGCATAAAGACCCAGCAAACTGCGCGGCACATCGGCAAACTTCACATTGCCTGCGAGACGCCGCAATTGCCGCGTCTCCATCGCCAAGAGGTAATCACCGGCTTCGGGAATGAAATCCCCGCCCTGCGTCGTCCGGTGCGCCGTCAGATCAACACCCAGCGTGCGGGCCGCTTCAATGGCGGGCAGATGCGCCCCCTTTCCCGCATCAGTCGAAAGCCCGAACGACGCCACCCGCAAACCCGCCCGCCGCGCTGCTGCATCGGCGAAAGCACTTCGGCAAATATTGCCGTGACAGACAAACACCAGCCGCTGTACCTCCGCTGGATCAGGCCTCGAAACACCGGCAGCCCCCAGCGCAACCTCGCCATAGGACAGTCCGAGCCTGACCATGCCCCGCGTCGTGCCAAAATATGACGCGATCAATCGTTGCCCCAGGGCAGCATGAACTTTTCCATGTCTTTCGGCGAGAGATTCCCCTCCGCGCTCTTTGCCGCGAGCTCGGAATCACGTTTCACGAGTGCGCGTTTGAACTGACGCTCGTCAGACGCATCGGCACGTTGCCACCCGAAATACCCCCGAGCCAGCAGCTGGTTGCAACGCCCGCACCTTGTGAAAGCGCCAAAACGGCTGCTGTCAAATCGGTGTCGACGTGGGCGATGTTCGAAAATACGGCACCAAATTCGTCGCAACACTGATGATACTCCGCCCCGAGTGAAATACATGAACCAATGGCCGTAGCAATTA
>JANOZQ010000392.1:0-20639 GCA_031429555.1 Sphingomonas sp.
GAAAAAGGCGGCGTTGACGCGCTCGGGGGCAGCATGCGCGATTTCCGGTATTTGCCGGGAAGCAATATCCTCGATCGGGTCGAGGCCTTTTATGACTGGCAACAGGCACGCCGCGCCGTTGGCGTCTGGCCGCTGGGCCGCTCCACCGAGAACGGCGCGCGCAGCCGGTGCAGCGCGCGGACCGACGAAGGTGCGCTGTTCGAAGGTGTCAATTTCGCCAGCCAGGATTATCTGAGCCTCGCTTCGCATCCTGCCATTGTCGACACCGCATGCGATGTGATGCGCTCGTTCGGCGTTCACAGCGCCGGGTCACCTGCGCTGGTCGGCAATACGTCGCTGTCGATCAAGCTCGAACAGACAATCGCCGAATTTTTAGAAACCGACCATGTCGCGCTTTTCCCGACGGGATGGGCCGCCGGATTCGGCGTGATCAAAGGACTTGTCCGTCCGAGTGACCATATTGTCATGGATGCACTGAGCCACGCCTGCCTTCAGGAAGGCGCACAGGCCGCGACGCGCAACATCCACTTGTTCCGCCACAACCGTGTCGATGCAGTGCGCGAAAAGCTCGAGAAAATCCGTAGCGGCGACACCGAAAACGGCATCCTTGTCGTTACCGAAAGCCTTTTCTCGATGGATTCGGATACCCCCGACATCGAAGCGATGCAGACTCTCTGTCATGAATTCGGGGCCACTCTTGTTGTCGATGTCGCGCACGATCTCGGCAACCTGGGTCCCACGGGTCGCGGACTGATCGAAGTGCAGGGGATGCTCGGCAAGGTCGATGTCGTGATGGGCAGCTTTTCCAAGACATTCGCGTCGAACGGCGGCTTTGTGGCCTCGCGCCGACGTAGTGTGAAGGAATATCTACGCTATTACAGCTCGCCGAACACATTCTCGAACGCGATGTCGCCCGCCAACGCCGCGATTGTTACGCACGCCTTTGAAATCGTGAAATCCGAAGAAGGCGCGCAGCTTCGCAAGAAGATGATGACCAACGTGATGCTGCTGCGCAATCTGTTGCAGGGCTGCGGTCTTGAAGTTTACGGCGATCCGTCGGCAATCGTCTGCGTCAAGATGGGCACCGAAGCACTCGCGCGGCTTGTCAGCCGCCGCTTGCCTGCAATGGGCATGCTCGCCAACCTCGTCGAGTTTCCGGCCGTGCCAAAGGGGCAGGCGCGCTTCCGGCTTCAGGTCATGGCCAATCATAGCCAGCACGACATTCTTGATGCCGTTCACCGGCTATCGACCGCTGCGGTTGATGGAGCCGAAGAAGAGCTTGCGCTGATCGAAGGGCGGACGACTCTCGCCACGCTCGACCGCGATTTTCCGCTGCCCAGTATGGAGCGCAAAACATCCGCCGCGGTCGAAACAATCGCGCCAGCTGCTCGACCAGTGGCAAAAAAGTCCCGCTCTATCGCCGCTTAGCGTCGTTTACGCGGTCTTAACGATGACCCGTTACGAAGGACGCATAGTGAAAGGTGTCTGATGATTATTCGATCTGCGATCATTACTATTGCTGGCGTTCTGGCGAGCATCGCAGCCGTGCCTGCGGCAGCGCAAGAAGCCGGAGACAGCTTTGTCAAAGTCGCGGCATCGCGCACGAAGCTGGTCGATAAAGGCGAAGTCCGCACCAACGGCGTCCTTGATCCGGCCGCTGCGTATAAAACGCGTGAGGCCCGCCACGGAACCGTGACTGTCGGCCAATTTATCATGGACCGCGTCGCGCTTCAGGCTTCGATCACGACACCTTTGACAACCAACAATATCCCTGCCGGGTCGCTGGCCGGCTTGCCCAATCTAGGCGATGACGAATTTGTTTTGCTGACGGTTGGTGGATCGTTCCATCCGTTCAAGGGGCAGGTGTCGCCGTATGTCGGAGGCGGGCTGCAGGTCCAGATCACGACTCAGGAGCGCGATGGGCTCGCCAACGGCTTGAATATTCCGAACGCGCACGGCCCCTATGTTCAGGGGGGGGTTGATTTCAATCTCACCGACAAATTCGGTGTGTTCGTCGATGTGCGCAAGGCATTTTACCACACCAATGCTTCGGGTTTGCTCGCAGGTAATCAGGTCAATGCCAAAGCGGTGCTTGATCCGCTGACAATCCAGGTCGGCGGCATTGCGCGCTTCGGCCGCGGAACCGATGCCAGCGCCCCGCTCAGCCGCGACACGACCAAGTGGACCGTGCGTGCAGGGTTCTCGAGTTTGTCGCTGGCCGATAGCGTCGATCTGAAAGTCGGAGGCGCGCCGTTTGCCGGGGCTAAGCTGTCGACGTTCGAACATGCAACGCCGTCGGTTCAGATCGGGCGTTTCCTGACCGATCATATTGCGGTCAACGCCACGCTTGGCCTGCCGCCGAAGATCGATATCTATGGCGGTGGTTCGATTGGCGTTCTTCCCGATGGAAAAGGTGGCTTTACGGGCAGGCTCGGCGAAATCACTTATGGTCCGACGGCGCTGACGCTTCAGTATCACTTTACCCGCGGAGGTCGCGTCCGCCCCTATGTCGGCGTCGGTGCGAGCTATATGATCGTGTTTGATACCAAAGATGGCGCGTTTCAGGAATTGAAGGTCAGCGACGATCTCGCCCCCGCGCTCGAAGCTGGAACCGATGTGATGGTCAGCAACAAGCTTGGGCTGTTCATAGACGTGAAAAAGGCGTTCCTGCGCCCGACCTCTTACGGGAAGTTTCAGGGCATGGATGTCGTTGGCAAGACACGGCTGGACCCTTGGGTGTTCAGCGGTGGCATGGCAATTCATTTCTGACGCTGTTGTCATAAAGGATCGTTGCGTTGGGTGTTCCTGCATACAAGCCTGAAAACTTTGGTTCGCGGCCCGAACGCTGGGAATGCGATGTCGACGTTGTGGTCAATGACGATTGCGGTCGTGAACTGACCGGCAAGCTGGCAAACATTTCCGAAGGCGGCTTCATGGCCGAATGCGAAGAAAAAGTGCGCATCGGTTCGATTGTCGAAGTTGATCTGCCTGGTCGTGGCCCTGTCCGTGCCGAAGTGCGCTGGGTGCTTGGCTGGCGCTTTGGCGCGAAAATCCTGTAACGCTGCGCCGACTATAACTTGTTTTGCCGCGGTAAAGGCGCTTAGGCAGATCCCGCGCGGGAGCAGGTTAATGGCAGGTCTCTGGTTTGATGAGCTGAGCGTAGGGCAGATGTTTCATCATGCCATCCGCCGCACCGTGACAGAGACCGACAATGTCCTATTCAGCGCGATGACACATAATCCGGCTGCGCTCCATCTCGACGAAGAGTATATGAAGGGGACCGAATACGGCACCCGGATCGTCAACAGCTGTTTCACGCTCGGCCTGATGGTCGGGATTTCGGTGGGCGACACGACGCTGGGGACGGCAGTCGCCAATCTAGGGTGGGACGAAGTGCGTTTTCCGGCACCCCTGTTTCACGGGGATACGGTGCATGTGACCACCGAAGTGATCGAGTTGCGGGACAGCAAGTCGCGGTCTGAAGCAGGGATCGTGACGTTTCTCCACCGCGCCTTTAACCAGCGCGACGAACTGGTCGCATCCTGCAAGCGATCCGGCCTGCAACGCCGCAAGCCCGTCGCATGACACCGCTGCGTTCCATGCTGTTTATCCCGGCGGACAGCGAAAAAAAGCTGGGCAAGGTCGATGGTTGTGGTGCCGATGCCGTGATCCTCGATCTCGAGGATTCAGTGGCGGCGGCAAACAAACCGGTGGCGCGCGCCTTGGTTGCGGCTTTCCTTGCTGCTCGGCCCCGTGGCGCGCGTAAAGCCCAGCTTTGGGTGCGGATCAATCCGCTCGACAGCGGTCTTGCGCTGGCCGATCTGGTTGCCGTGGCAGGCGGCGCACCGTGCGGGATCATGGAGCCCAAGATCAATACGCCCGAAGACGTGAGGATATTATCGCACTATCTCGACGCGTTTGAGGCCCAGCACGGCATCGAATCGGGCAGTACAAAGATCATTCCCATTGTGACCGAAACAGCGATTGCCCCGTTCAACCTCGGCGCGCTGGCAACGGCGGGTCTTGAGCGGATGGTCGGCATCACATGGGGTGCCGAGGATTTGTCGGCGGCACTTGGTGCGAGCACTAACATCGATGCAAGTGGCGAACTCGCCTTCACCTATAAAATGGTTCGTTCGATGACGTTGCTTGCGGCGCACGCGAGCGGGGTTCAAGCGATTGACTCGCTCCACGCCGATTTCCGCGATGAAGACGGCCTGCGCGCATCCAGCCGCGCATCGCGGGCAGAAGGCTTTAGCGGTCGGCTTGCCATCCACCCCGCGCAGGTTGCTGCAATCAACGAAAGTTTCATGCCGTCCGACGCCGATGTGGCGCATGCGCAACGGGTGATCGACGCGTTCAAGGCAAGTCCCGGCGCGGGGACTGTCGGCCTCGATGGCAAGATGATCGACCTGCCGCATCTAAAGGCGGCCGAACGAATTCTTGCGTCCGCTCACGCGCCGACGAGGAGCGGTTCCACAACGTAAATCTCGCCATCATAGTCGACGATGTAAAGATTGCCGGTCTGGTCGAGGCCGAAGCTCGATATGTTGCTGATTGTGCCGGTGATCGGTGTGAAAGATGATCGCCGCACTGTAAAAGCCGATGACGCGACGGTCTGTCCCTGCACCAACTGCACCACAGGCACTGACCAGATATTTCCGTTGACGAAGTCACCGAAGAAATATTGGCCGCGCAACGCTTCAATTGGACCGCGATACACATAACCGCCGGTCACGGAATTGCCCTGTGTTGGTCCCGATCCGTGCGCATATTCTGCCACGGGCGCTGTAAATGCACTACTGGCGGCACCGCCATTATAGGGTTGTGTCCCTTCGCGAAGGCGCCAGCCGAAGTTGAGGCCGTTTACGCCTGCCGGTACGAGATCGATTTCTTCGATGGCATCCTGTCCGACATCACCGATGTAGAGATTGCCCGATGTCCTGTCGAACCCGGCACGGAACGGATTGCGCAGTCCAAGCATCCATACTTCGGGTGCGCCACCAGCCGTGGCATAGGGATTGCCGGCAGGGATTGCATAGTCACGCAATGCATCGGCGGGAAAGCTGTCGCGCACAGGGTCAATACGCAGCATCTTGCCGAGCAGCACATTGGCGTTTTGCGCATTGTTGCTCGGGTCACCACTGCCGCCGCCATCGCCGACACCGAGGTAGAGATTGCCATCGGGCCCGAAATCAATCCAGCCGCCGTTGTGGTTGCTGAATCCGGGATGCGGGATGCTGATGATGACGTCCGACGTTGCCGGATCAAGCTGGTCGCGCGCGCCTTTCGAAGACTGGAATTTACGTACTTCAATGCTGCCCGACAGGTCTGTGACGTAGGCATAAGCGACGCCGCTTATCGCATAATCGGGCGCGAGTGCGAGACCGAGCAAGCCGCGTTCACCGTCGGTTGAAATCGTTGTCCGAATGTCGAGGAACGGCGTGGCAGTGATTGCGCCGGTCGCGGGCGTGACGATGCGGACAAGGCCGGCCTTTTCCACAACCAGCACTCGGCCCGATCCATCGGGGAGCGCAGTCAGGTAAAGCGGTGCATTCAGGCCCGTTGTGACGCGGCGAACCTGAAAGGCGTCGGTTCCGCTGTTGGTAACGGTTATTGCAAGATCGAGTGTCGCGTTCACTGTGCCATCGGAAACGCTCAGTTGCACGAGGTAGATGTTGTTCTTGTCGGCATCGGTCGGTGCTTCGAAATCGGGGGGCGTTACAAACGACAATGCGCCTGCTGCTGTGATAACGAATGCCGCGCGGTCGGTCCCGCCCGCTATGCTGTAGGACAGCGCGTTGCCATCGGGGTCTGTGGCCGTGGCCGTATAGGACGTGCCGGTGCTGTTTTCGGTGACACTGGCCGTTGTGGCGGAGGTGAATGTCGGCGGACGGTTGCTCGCGGGCGGCGGAGTCGTGCCCGCGCTATCGTTGCCACAACCCGACAGCAAACCGGTCGCCAGCGCCGTTAGCGAAATGAGTCGGATCGATGCCATGGCGGTCTCCTGTACACCAGTTAACCAATGATGCGGCGAATGGTTGCGCAGGGGCAAGTCATTGTGCGCCGCAATTGAACCCGATAGATCACGGTCTGGTTTGAATAGGGATTACCGAATGTTTCGTTCTGCCGTTTTTACCCTGCTCGCATTTTCTGCACCGCTCACGGCCCAGACATGGCAACCCGACGAAGCATCCATGCGCGCCCATGTCGGTTTTCTCGCCGCCGACGAAATGAAAGGGCGCGAGGCGGGGACACCCGAATATGACATTGCCGCACGCTATGTGGCGGCACAGTTCGAAACGAATGGCCTGAAACCCGTTGGTGGCAAGGACAGCTTTTTGCAGCCTGTCCCGCTCGTGACGTTTCGACCAGCCGACGAAGGTAAAGTGGTTCTTGTTCGGGGTGGTCGAGAAACCGCACTTGAGTTCGGGGTCGATTATCTGCCGGGTTCAAGCCCGCTTTCGGCGGAACTGACCAAAGATGCACCGCTCGTTTTCGTCGGGTTCGGCGTTGTGGCACCGGGCTTCAAACGCGATGATTATGCAGGCCTGAACGTGAAAGGCAAAATCGTCGTGATGCTGGCGGGCGCACCATCATCGCTGCCGACCGAAGAACGCGCACATTACGGCAATGGGATCACGAAGCGCGTGCTGGCGGCCGAGCGCGGAGCCGTCGGTATCATTTCGGTCGATACGCCGACCCGCGAGAAAGTATCGCAATTTGCGCGTCGTGCCCGCAACTGGAAATATCTGGGCGCGACATGGGCGCACAGCGACGGCACGCCCGACCATCCCGGTGGCAGTGCGCCGGGCCTTGCAACATTGAGCCTTGCGGGGGCGGCCAAGCTGTTCGCCGAAATGCCGGGCGGTGCGGATGCCGTCTTTGCCGCGTCCGAATCAAAAACGGGCAATCCGAAGCGGATGGCCATGCCCGTCACCGCGCGCGTCGCGCTAAAAACCGAAATCAACCGTGTGACGAGCAGCAACGTTGCCGGGCTTCTCGAAGGATCGGACCCCGCGCTGAAGAACGAGACGATTGTCCTGTCCGCGCACCTCGACCACACCGGCATTTGCCCCGAAGTGAAGGGCGACAAAATCTGCAACGGCGCGATGGACAATGCGATGGGCATCGCATCGATGATCGAAGTCGCGCATGGTTTCAAACATCTGAAAGCGCGGCCGAAGCGGTCGATCCTGTTCCTTGCGGTTACCGCTGAGGAAAAGGGGCTGGTCGGGGCCGATTATTATGCGAACAATCCGACGTTGCCCAAGGCGGGGCTGGTCGGCAACGTCAATCTTGACATGCCGATCGTGACTTATGATTTCAAAGACGTTGTGGCTTTTGGCGCGGAGCGGTCGTCGATTGGTCCCGCAGTCGCGCGCGCAGGCGGAACGATGGGCATCGCGCTTGTGCCCGACCCGCAGCCCGAACAGGGCATCTTCACCCGCTCGGATCATTACCGCTTTGTGCAGCAGGGCATCCCGTCGGTTTTCCTCGTTACTGGTCCGGGCGGTGATGGCGCAGCGGTCGGCGGGGAGTTCCAGAAAATCCACTATCACCAGCCATCGGATGACATGAACCTCCCCTTCAAATGGGGGGCGGCAACGCGCTTCGTTGGTCTTAATCTGGCGATTGCACAGGAATTGGCCAATGCGCCCGAACGACCACGCTGGAACAAGGGCGATTTCTTTGGCACGCTTTACAACGGGTATGGCGCACGCTGAGCCGGTTCCTCATCTTTGGGCTGGGATACACGGCGAGCCGCATTGCCGATGCAGCGCGCGCGCTTGGTTGGCAGGTTGATGCAACGGGATCGGCGGGCAATGTCGATTTCAATGACAGCGCGACGGTCCAACTGATCGCGGCACAGGCAACGCATATCCTGTCGTCGGTGCCACCCTTGGTCGACGGCGATCCGGTCCTGCAAAACTATGGCAATGTGCTGGCGGGTAAATGGCTCGGCTATCTGTCCTCGACTGGCGTTTATGGTGACGCGGGCGGCGCATGGGTCGATGAAACTGCCCCGATCCGGGGTCGCCGCGACAGCCGCAATGTGGCGGATCAGGAGTGGCTGAAACTGGGCGCGCGGGTGTTTCGCCTTCCGGGGATTTACGGGCCGGGACGGTCGGCGCTCGATCGTGTGGCAGCGGGGCAGGGGCACCGCGTCGACCTGCCCGGACAAGTGTTCAGCCGCGTGCATGTCGATGATATTGTCTCGGGCGTGCTGGCCGGGTTCGATGCACCACCGGGGGCATATAACCTTGCGGACGATCACCCTTGCGACCAGAATGCCGTTATCGAAATGGCGGCGGCGTTGATGGGCGTTGCCGCACCGCCGTTCGTGCCGCTCGAAAGCCTGTCACCGATGGCGCAAAGTTTTTACGCCGAGAACCGCCGCGTCGCGAATGGCAAGGCAAAGCGCGTGCTGGTTTGGTCGCCTGCTTATCCTGATTTTGCGACGGGTCTGCGAGCACTCAGGGCGAGCAACAACCCTGCGAGCGCGACAACACCGCCCGCCGCTGCGAGCCACGACCAGCGATAATCCTCGACCACTGTCGAAATGATCATTGCGAGGATCGGCGTCAATACGCTTGAATAGGCGGCGCGGGCGGGGCCGACATCGCGGATCACGCTAAAGTAGCACGTGAACGCAATCGCGCTGGCAAAGACGCCCAGATAGACAACGCCGCCGACATAGGACGCGCTCCATTCAAACACCGGCGCGCCATTTAGGACGAGGGCAAGCATCGCGTTCATGCCTGTCCCCCACAACATCCCCCACGCCAGCGTTGATGCCATCGGCAACGCTTTACCCCGTGCGGTCCCCTGCATGATATTGGCGGCTGACGCCGACAAAACGCCCAGCAACGTCAAGACGACGCCGAGCATCGTTGCGCTCGCGCTGGCGGTATCCGCGCGGATTTCCTGTGCAATCAGCATGCCGACACCGATCACGGCAACACCCGATCCGGCAAGGAACTGGCTGGACAAGGGCTGTTTCAAGAATAGGCGACCCAGCAGCGCGTTTGGCACCAGCAGCATTGCAAAGAGCACTGCGACGAGACCCGAGGTTATATGCTCTTCTGCCCGATAGACGAAATTGAAGTTGAGCACGAATTGCGCAAAGCCAAAGATGGCGGCGAAGATCTGCCCCTGTCGGCCAATGCGGAATGGTGATCTGGTCAGCGCTGCATAGGCGAACATCGCAACGGCGCCCGCCGCAAAGCGATAGGCAACCGACCATGTCGGCGGCACCGTGCCGAGCTGGTCGCGGATCACGATCCATGTCGTGCCCCAGATGATCGTTGCGATGGTGAACGGGATCAGCACGCGTGCACGCAGCATCGGGCTATCGCTCATAGGGACGCCAATGCTTTGGCCAATGCTTCGATTTCGTTTTGCGGCTGATCCCACGATACCACGAAGCGCACTTCGCCATCGGTCCAGTCATAGAAATCAAAGCCCAGCGCGCGCACTGCAATCGCTTCGTCAGGCGTCATCGACACGAACACTTCGTTCGCCTCGACCGGGTGCAATAACCGCCCCCCCGCCGCAGCACCCAGCTTAGCCGCACCCGTATTGGCAGCCTGCGCATTGGCCAGCCAGCGGTCGTCATCGAGCAAGGCATGGATTTGCGCCGCCAGATAGCGCCCCTTCGAATTCAGATGCCCCGCACGTTTGCGGCGGACGCGGATTTCCTCGGCAAGCCTTGTGTCGAACAGGATCAAAGCCTCTGCCGACAGCCCGCCGTTTTTGACAAAGCCGAAACTCAGCGCCTCGACGCCCGCACGCCACGTCAGGTCGGCCGGGCTGTCACCGCTGTGTACGACCGCGTTGGCAAAGCGCGCACCGTCCATGTGCAGTCGCAGCCCGCGCGCTTTTGCAATTGTCCCAATCGCGGCGACTTCCGATGCGCGGTACGTCCGGCCATATTCGGTTGCATTCGTGATCGATACCGCCGCAGCCTGGGTCCGGTGAACGTCATTTGCAATCGCGTCGAGTCGCGCAGTCAGCGTTGACGGCGTCAGTTTCGCGCCTGGACCGTCGGCAAGCAACAGCTTGCCGCCGCCCATATAAAACTCGGGCGCACCCGCCTCGTCGCACTGGATATGCGCGTCATGATGACAGACAACGCCGCGATAGGGCGGACACAGTGCCGCGAGTGCCAATGCATTCGCCGCCGTTCCCGTCGCAACCCAGATCGCCGCCACATCGGTTTCGAATAGGGCCGAAAACCGCGCATCAAGCGCCTGGCTGAGCGCATCGCCGTCGTAAGCCGTGTCGACCTTATTTGCGGTCACCATCGCGTCGAGGACTGCTGGGTGTGCAGAAGCCGCATTGTCTGAAAAAAACCGCATGTGAATTGCCCATGCGTTCCGGTGTGAGCGGCGTCAATCATCGTTCTTTAATCGAACAAATCGATTACAATCTTCGTGAAAAGTGACTTAACCGATCAACGGGTTTATCGTATTTACTATTACGAGATGGAGTTCCCTCCCCCCGAGGGTCGCAGATGGCCGGAGCCGCTCCCCCTTTTCGGTTCCGGCCATTTTCTTTCATACGCTGGGGCCCGCAGTTGATTGGCATCAATCATCCCGCCTATGGTTATGTGCGCTTGCTGCGCGGAGATTTCGCCTGAGCAATTACCTGCCTTCGTTGCGTCAGCTACGCTATCTCGTTTCGCTGCATGAACTTGGCCATTTCGGCAAAGCCGCCGAGGCCAATTTCGTGACGCAATCGACGCTTTCGGCGGGGATTGCAGACCTTGAACGACAGTTGGGTGTCGTGCTTGTCGAACGCACACGGCGGACCGTTAGGTTTACAGCCGTTGGCGACGAACTCGTCGAGCGCGCGCGGCGACTTGTGCGGGGTGCCGAAGATCTGACCGAGATTGCCAGGGCAGCGGCTGATCCCCTGACTGGCGCGCTGCGTTTTGCGATCATCCCCACAATTGCGCCTTTTCTTCTCGCCAGGATTGTCCCGCGTGTCCGCGCGGACTGGCCGGACCTGACGCTGTTCGTGCGCGAAATGACGTCGCCCGTTGCGTGCGAGGCACTACAGCGGGGACAAGTCGATTGCGTCCTTCTCGCGCTTCCGTTCGCGTGCGGTGATGTCGAGGAAGTGGCGATTGCGACCGACCGGCTCCTCCTTGCGACCGCTGATGCAGACAAACCGAAAACAGTGCCTGTCCTGTCCAGTGCGATCGACACCGACCGGTTGTTGTTGCTCGAGGACGGCCATTGCCTGACCGACCATGCCCTTGCGGCGTGCGGTCGCGGTGGGCCGATGGGGCCGGCACCGATGCTGTGCACGTCGCTGCACACGCTGGTGCAGATGGTAGATCAGGGGCTGGGTATCACGCTCATCCCCGAAATGGCAGTAAACGCTGGGATACTGCACGAAACCGGCGTGAAGGTTCACGCCCTTGCCAATACCGACGCAGTGCGACGCATCGCGCTTGTCTGGCGCCGCGAAAGCGCCCGCGCGCCCGAATACCGCTTGCTCGCCAAATCGATAATGGGCGCTCTACCCGAAACTAGTGCTGCCGCGGAGGATTGAACGCCGGACCTCAGCCTTGCCAATTCGCCATCGCAAATGCATTAACAGCTGACACCAGCAGGATTGGCGTGCTCGAAGAATGTGCCGACGTCGAAAGCGGCGCGGACAAGTATGTCCATGCTACTAGAAGCCGGCTGATGTTTCGGTGACGTCGCGTATGGGCCGGCATCAACACAATCATCGCGAGTCATTCATATGCTCGCCAACGGTGATTACTGGCGTTCGCTCACAACAACTGACGTCCAAAACGGTCGCACCCGGTTCGATCCGTTGGTCATTTTCCAAGGGTCGGTTTTTCGCCAGATGCGGTCTGAATGGCAGCGGCCCATCGCTTTCGTCGACAAGGACGCGCAGCGCAGCGCCGTCCATGTCGTCATACTGACCATCGCGCACGGACCAGAAAAATGCGGCAAGTCCCGTCAGGCCGAGGCCGAGCGCAACCGGGATAAGTATGAGCAGCCCAGTCATCTTGCTGCCTTCCGTAAGCGAAGCGCGTTCCCCACGACAATTATCGATGACCCCGACATAGCCAGGGCCGCGACGAGCGGGGTCACCTGTCCCATGATCGCTAGCGGCACAGCAATCGCATTATAGCCAATAGCCATCACGAAATTCTGGCGGACGACCTGCATCGTTCGCCGTGCCGCCGAAACCGCGATCGGCACCGGCGCCAGCGGGTCGCCCATAAAGACAAGGTCGGCCGCCGCTTGCCCGACATTACTGGCCGACGCCGGGGCCATCGAAACGTGAGCCGCTTTAAGCGCCGGGCCATCGTTGAGCCCATCGCCGACCATTAGGACGTGATGTCCCGCGCGCTGCATATCTTCGACCACCGCAATCTTGTCCTGCGGCTTGAGTGCGCCGCGCGCCGGAATGCCGAGCATGCGTGCAACGCGAGCAACGACCGGTGCCCGATCTCCGGACAGAATCGAAGGCGCAAGACCCTGCGCTGTCAGGCGCGCAAGCGCCATTGCGGCGTCGGGGCGCAATGCATCAGCAAAACAAATCGTAATCGCCCGTTCGTCATTGCGCACATAATCGACTGACATCAGGTCCGTGGCTGTGGGGTCGTTGGCCGTTGCCGTCCTGCCGAGGCGCACCAGATCGCCGTTATGGCGCCCCATCATGCCAGTGCCAGCAAGCTCGCGAATCTCCGTGAGCGTAGCAGCCTTAGTGCCGCGCGCTAGCAGCCAGGCTGAAAGTGCCTGTGCCAAGGGGTGGCGACTTGCCTGAGCCAGCGCGAGCGCAATCGAGGCGTCAGCGTCTGACAGCACGGGATTGCCGCAAACCTGCGGGCGGCCGACTGTCAAAGTGCCGGTCTTGTCGAGGACCACCCGGTCCGCTTCGGCCAGGCGCTCGAGCGCAGAGCCGTCCTTTACGATGACTCCGGCGCGCATGAGTGCTCCCGCCGCCACGACATGTGCGACCGGCACGGCGAGGCCGAGCGCGCAGGGGCAGGTGATGATGAGCACCGCGACCGCGATCATGATCGACTGGTGCCAGCCCGCCCCCGCTGCCATCCATCCGATCAAGCTCAGCAGCGCGAGCAGGTGGACAGCGGGGGCATAAAGCCGGGCGGCACGGTCAGCGATACGGACGTAGCGCGAGCGTGACTGCGTCGCGGCTTCCATCAAGCGGCCTATTTCGGCGATAACCGTCGCCGCGCCCGCCGCCTTGACCCGAATTGTCAGCGGAGAGTCGAGGTTGATCGTTCCCGCCAGAACTTGGGTGCCGGACGCGGCGCGTTCGGGCAGGCTTTCGCCCGTCACAAGCGCACGATCGACTGACGACTCGCCGGTCTCGACACAGCCATCGGCGGCGATCCGTTCGCCGGCGGCGACAAGGATGCGCATGCCAGGCGCCAGTTCGTCGATACTGCGCCGCGTCGTTTTGCCATCCGACGCGAACACTGTCGCTTCATCGGGCGTGGCGCGCATTAACGCAGCGATGCTGTCCGCCGCGCGCGCGCGCATGACGCTATCGAGAAAGCGCCCTGCAAGCAGAAAGAACAACAGCATGACAGCGCCATCGAAATAGGCGTTCTCGCCGCCGGTCGCCGTTTCGAACAGGCTGAGTGCGCAAGTCAGCAGCACGCCGATCGAAATCGGTACGTCCATGTTGGTACGGCCATGACGGACAGCCGCCCACGCACTCGCAAAAAACGGACGGCCGGCGTAGGCGACGGCGGGCAGCGCGATCATCGCCGACAGCCAATGGAACAGGTCGCGGGTGACACCGCTCGCGCCCGACCAAACTGATACGGACAGCAGCATGACGTTCATTGCGGCAAAACCCGCCACCGCTAGCGCGCGGGCAAGCTTGCGGCTTTCTGGATCGGCTCCCTGCGCCATATCGTTGGCGGTGAACGGATGCGCGGCAAAGCCCATACGCTCTATAGCAGCCTGAAGCTGATCGCTTTCCAGTTCGGAGACATGGTCGATGCGAACCCGCTTTTGCGTGAAATTGACGCGTGCGAGAATAACGCCGGGCACTGCAGCTAGCCCGCTTTCAATCTTTGTGATGCATCCGGCACAACGCAGATCTGGAACCGTGAAGCTGCTTGTCGCGGCGCGGCGGGCGGTCTCCAACGGTGCCAAGGCGGTCATCCGCCGATTTCATCGTCGAACGCGGCGCTGGCGTTGCCGCGAACGACGTCGATATGCAGTAGCCAGCGGCCGGGAGGCAGCGATTGAAGCGAGCGGGCGGCCTGATCTTTCTGGGCAAAGGTTAAATGGACTGGTGGCAGGGCTCCCAGAGGATGGGTTGCCGTCGCCGATAGGCGCGGACGGTCGAGCAGGCCGGTGGCTGTCTTAATCGAAATAACGACGTGGCGGGTCGCATCGGTCGTGACATCGGCTTGCCACCCCAGCATTGTCTGCCGTCGGGCCTGTGCCAGCCACCCGTTATACTTTTGGCTGGCCACATAGCTGTTGTCGACCACCGTCCCCCCGAAGGAACCGATCGCAAACCACGCCATCGTAAAATTCACGCCCACCACGACCGCGAAGAAAGCGACCATGATCACCGTCATGTGCCAGCCCGTAAATCTCTGCACCATCATTCGTTGGCCTCGGGTCGTTGGAAAACAGTCGTATCATGGACAGCGCTGCCTTCGGTCTCGGTTGCCCGCACAGTGAACACGGCGTCGGTGCGTTCGGGGCCACTTGCGGGCGCTGCAACGAACAGGCGGACCTTAACGACCTGATCGGCATCCGCTGCTACGATCAGTTTCGTTCCGGTCCTGCGCGGATTGGCGTCATTCCACAACACTGCTCCGGGCAGCCCCGACACGGCAACTTCTATGCGGCGCGGCCGATTCTCCATGTTTCGGATATTTACCGTGTAGCTGTTGCGGATCGTGCCGTCGGACAAGCGCACCCAAACCGGATTGCGATCGCGCAGCACGGCCACGTCGATCCGTGCGCGGTTGCCGAGAGCGAACAACATGCCAAGGCCGATTGCCGCCCAAATGGCAAAATAAGCGAGCGTGCGCGGACGCAGCAGGCGCTTGAGCGGTGCAACCGTCGCCAGGCCCTGCTGGGCGAGCTTGGTGTCGATAGCAGTGGCGTAACCGATCAAGCGTGGCGCTCGGTCAAGCCGGGTCATGACCTCGTCGCAGGCGTCGATACACAGACCACATGTTATGCAGCCAATCTGCGGGCCTTCGCGAATGTCGATGCCAGTGGGGCAGACGGAGACACAAGCGTTGCAATCAATGCAATCCCCGGTCGGGATCCCCGTATCCAGCATGTCCACGGTGCGCTTGGTGCCGTGGCTGCGTGGTTCGCCGCGCCAGTCTTTATAAGTGACGATCAGCGACTTTTCGTCGAGCATTGCGGTCTGAATGCGCGGCCAAGGGCACATGTATATGCAGAACTGTTCCCGCATGAATCCACCAAGGATGAAGGTCGTCATCGTCAGGACGCCGACCGTGATATAGGCAACTGGCGCCGCCTGGGCGCTCCAAAAATCGCGAACAAGTGTGGGGGCATCGGCGAAATACATGATCCACGCGCCGCCTGTCCAAAAGGCGATGACAAGCCAGACAGCCCATTTGGCGCCGCGCCGGCCAATCTTGGCCAGCCCCCATGGTGCGCGCGCCAGCCGGAGCTGCGCATTCCGATCGCCGTCGATGAAGCGTTCGACGTGCTGGTAAAGGTCGGTCCATACCGTCTGCGGGCAGGCATAGCCGCACCATGCGCGCCCGACTGCGGACGTGACCAGAAACAAGCCGATCCCCGCCATCACCAACAGCCCAGCGACATAATAAAATTCATGCGGCCAGATCTCGATCGCGAACATGTAGAAGCGACGATGTTCCAGATCGACAAGCACCGCCTGATGCGGCGCATAGGGCCCCCGATCCCAGCGCAGCCATGGCGTGACGTAATAAATCGCCAGCGTGACCGCCATGATCGCCCACTTTAGACGCCGGAACGTACCGTCGACTTTTTGCGGGAATACCTTCTTGCGCGCTTCGAAAAACGGTTCGGGTTGGGTTGCCTGCTTAGCGTGCGCCATTGGCGGCCGTCTGGACCGGCGCAGGCGTGCGTTCGCCGCCGCCGAGCGAATGGACATAGGCAGCAAGCATCTTGACCGTAACCGGATCGAGGCGTTGGCTCCAGGCAGGCATGACCCCGTAGCGAGCGTTGGTAATCGTCACGGTTATGCTGTTGCGATCGCCACCGTAGAGCCAGATATTGTCCGACAAGTTCGGCGCGCCAATGGTGCGGTTCCCGTTTCCGCCTTCGCCGTGGCAGACGACGCAATTCTCCGCGAACAAGGCGGCACCGTTTTGCGGAGAAGGGGATGGCGTTTCGAGGCCCGACAAAGTCCGCACATGACTGACCAAATTTTGAATCTGCGCGGGCTGCAGGATGCCATCACGTCCGAATGCGGGCATTTGCGACGTGCGTGTCGCGTCGTTGCCCGGCTGCCGGATGCCGTTGAGCAGCGTCGTGTGGATCGCATCGACGTCGCCGCCCCATAACCAATCGTCGTCGTTAAGGTTCGGATAGCCTTTCGACCCCGCAGCGCCCGACCCGTGGCACTGGACACAGTGAACCTTGAATGCGGCACGCCCTCCTTCCTCGGCGGCGTGCAGCAGCTTGGGGTTACCCAGCAGTCCTACCATCGTCGCGCCGGCAATGGCATTGCGCGTCGGACCCAGCCGTCGCGCCTCGGCGGCCTGTTCCTGCTTGAGCACGCCGCGGCTTGTCCAGCCCAGCAGCCCCGGCGTTGCGCCCGTCAACCCCGGTAGCGCCGGATAAGCAATGACATAGCCGATTGCGAAAACGATCGAGGCATAGAGCGTCCATAACCACCAGCGCGGCATCGGCGTGTCGAGCTCCTCGATGCCGTCCCATTCGTGACCGACCGTCTTCGTCCCGGTCTTGTCGTCGATCCGCTCAGCCATCGTTCGCGTCCTCGTCACGGAATATGCTCATGCGGGCGGCCTCATGATCGATGTATGCGCGGGGACGGAACGTCCAGCCGACGAAGGCGAGAAACGTGATCGCCATCATCACGAGCCCCCAGCTGTCGGCGAAATGGCGGAAGGCGTCATAGGTCATTTCGCTTTCTCCTGCGGTTCGCCACTCTTGAAATCGATGAGCGTGCCGAGCATCTGGAGGTAGGCGACAAGAGCATCCATTTCGGTCAGCCGCTTGGGATCGCCGTCGAAATCGCGCGCCTGCGCTTTGGGATAACGTTTCAAAAGATCGGCGTTGTCGGCGTCCGGGTCGGCCTGTCCGCGTAGATCGCTGGCAGCCTGTTCAATGTCGGTCTTGGTATAGGGGACGCCGACGCTTGCCAGCGCCTTCATGTGACCCTTGGCGTTCGATGTATCCAGATCGCGGTCGGCGAGAAACGCATAAGGCGGCATGACAGATTCAGGGACAACCGAGCGCGGATCTTTCAAATGGCCGACATGCCATTCGTCCGAATAGCGGCCGCCGACGCGGGCGAGGTCGGGGCCCGTCCGCGACGATCCCCATTGAAAGGGGTGATCGTACACGCTTTCGGACGCCAGACTATAATGGCCATAGCGTTCGACTTCGTCGCGGAACGGCCGGATCATCTGGCTGTGGCAGCCGTAGCATCCTTCGCGCAGGTAAATGTTGCGCCCAGCCTGTTCTAGCGGGGTATACGGCCGCACGCCCTGCACTTTCGTCACGGTCGAATCGATCCAGAATAACGGTGCGATTTCAACGATGCCGCCGATCACGACTGCGATAAGCGAGAACACCATCAGCAAAGTGACGTTGCGCTCGATCTTTTTGTGCGATTCCAGCCTGAGTGCCATGTCAAAACGTCCTATTCGGCCGGAGCGGCAACAAGCGGAACGTCACGCGCCACGTCGTGTTTGGTCTCGCCCATCGGGGTTTCATGGCGCAGCTTTCCGGCAATCGTCATCCAGACGTTCCAGACCATGATGAGGGCACCGATCAAATAGAGCAGGCCGCCTGTGGCGCGAATGAAATAATAGGGATGCATCGCGGCAACGACTTCGGCGAACGAATAGACAAGGTAGCCGTCGCCCCCATATTCGCGCCACATCAGCCCTTGCGTGATGCCGGCCACCCACATCGACGAGGCGTAGAGAACGATTCCAATGGTCGCCAACCAGAAGTGCCAGTTGACCATACGCAGCGAATACAGCCGCTCGCGGTGCCACAAGCGCGGTGCCATGTAGTAGATCGCGGCAAATGTGATCATACCGTTCCAGCCGAGCGCACCCGAATGAACGTGGCCGATCGTCCAGTTGGTATAGTGGCTGAGCGAATTGACCGACTTGATCGACATCATCGGCCCTTCGAAGGTCGACATACCGTAAAAGGCGAGCGCGAAGACCATTAAGCGGATGATCGGGTCGGTGCGCATTTTGTCCCACGCGCCGTTGAGAGTCATCAGGCCGTTGATCATGCCACCCCAGCTTGGCATCCACAGCATGATCGAAAACACCATGCCAAGCGTCTGCGCCCAGTCGGGCAGCGCGGTATAATGAAGGTGGTGCGGCCCCGCCCAGATATAGAGGAAGATCAGAGACCAGAAATGGATGATAGACAGCCTGTAACTGTAGACCGGCCGTTCGGCTTGCTTTGGCACGAAGTAATACATCATGCCAAGAAAACCCGCTGTCAGGAAAAAGCCGACCGCATTGTGCCCATACCACCACTGTGTCAGCGCATCCTGTACGCCAGAGAAAGCGGAATAGGATTTCGATCCTGTCCAGCTGACCGGCATCGACAAATTGTTGACCAGGTGGAGCATCGCCACGGTAATGATGAAGGCGAGGTAGAACCAGTTGGCGACATAGATATGCGGCTCGCTGCGCCGGACGATCGTGCCGACGAACACCGCGAGATAGCTAACCCAGACGATTGTGAGCCAGATATCGACATACCATTCGGGCTCGGCGTATTCGCGGCCTTCTGTGATACCCATGACGTACCCCGTCGCCGCTAGGACGATGAACAGCTGGTACCCCCAGAACACGAACTTTGCGAGCGACGGGAAAGCCAACCGCGCACGGCAGGTGCGCTGTACAACGTAAAAACTCGTCATGATCAGCGCGTTGCCGCCAAATGCGAATATCACTGCTGACGTGTGTAGCGGCCGCAAGCGCCCAAAAGTCGTAAACTCGGAATTCAGGTTGAGCAGCGGGAAGGTAAGTTGTGATGCGATCACCAGCCCGACGAGAAAGCCGACGACGCCCCAGAATACCGTGGCAACCAGACCCCAGCGGATGACTTCGTCGTCGTAAACGTCACGGCGCGCAATCGCATGAGGCGTCAGTCCGGCAAGCGCAGAATGGTCCGCGCTCACGAGAGCCCAGACTGCTGCAATCAGAGCCGCAACGCCTACGATGGTCATGTGGACAGCGAAGCCTGCGTCGGCGGCCTGCGAAACCGCAATCAATGCGATTAGAGCGCCGATAAACCAGCCGCCCGCCTTAAATAATGGCTCTGTCATCTGCCGCCCGATCTGATAATTTAGGTGACTGAGCGCTACTCACTTTTTGCGGCCTTCAGCAGCACTTGTGCGTAGCGATTAGGAGCAATATTCTGCAGTTGCTCTCGCGACGCTGGTGAATAACCGCCCAGAGACGCCGAATGACCAAAAGCACCAGCAATTCGAGAAGCGAGTCCCCGCTCGCTGAAAAACGCATCGCGCGCGTTAATCGTCAACAGCGTGGAGCCGCTGGTCGGGGAATCGAACAGTATCTACTGTTAACAAACTAGTCTCCATTTTCTGGGGCTGCGGCGAAGTTGCGCGATCGGCAGTTTGAAAAATTCAGTTGGTGCTACACATTCAGGCGGTCGTGGGGCTAGCCTCGGAATCTACCTAGGTCGTGAATCCATCAACGAGTGACGTACGGTCGCGCCATTGTTACCGGACAAGCCGAGAGAGGTGCCGAGGGTTACTGAACACCGGGTGCTCAAAGGCATGTTCTAGGTGCTGGGTTTGGGTGCGCCGTGACGCGACCTACCCGAGCAATACGCGCCAAAGACGACCTGCTACAACGCTTCACGCGCTGGCAACTGTCGAGGATGTAAAATCGGCTGAAAGGCCGATCCTACACCACCGTCAGTTGAACATCGACGTTGTTTCGTGTTGCATTGGAATAGGGACAAACTTCATGTGCCGCCTGCACAAGGCGCTCGGCATCCGCCTTATCAACCCCCGGCATTGAAATTTCCAATGCGGCGGTAATGCCGTATCCGCCTTCCGAACGGGGGCCAAAACCAATGACCGCAGTGACGCGCGTATCAGCCGGAACTTTTACTCCTTCTTTTGCCGACACAGCCTTCATAGCTCCCAAGAAGCATGCCGAATACCCGGCGGCAAACAGCTTTTCCGGATTGGCGCCAACGCCGCCGGGCCCGCCCATTTCTTTGGGCACAACCAACTTTACATCGACCGATCCGTCATCTGACCGGGTGCTACCGTCTCGTCCGCCGGTTGCTGTGGCGCTCGTCTTGTATATTTCGGTTACCGACATGGACTTACTCCGATTCAAGTTTTGCAAGAAGCAACTTTGCAGCGAGTTCCGAAGACGCCGGGTTCTGGCCGGT
>JANOZQ010000393.1:0-20148 GCA_031429555.1 Sphingomonas sp.
GTTCCGTTGACCGGATCGGAAACGACCGTCCAGACTTTAGTGATCGTCAGATTGGCCCGGTTTGGCTTTGGCGTGTTGGTGATCGTGCAGGTAATGTTGTCGCCAAGCGCTGGTGTAACGCTGCCACCCAAGACATTCGGCAAAGGTGTGGTCGACGCGGTGTAGGCATTCGTGCAGGCCATGCCCGAGGTATAATAGCTCAGGTTGGTCGTTCCCGACGGTAACTCGTTGAAACTATGGGCCGTCCCGACCGAGCCGAGCACTGTTGGGGTGGTCGCCGTCGCAACGGTGGCGCCGGTACCAGTGGTTGTGGTTGTCGCCACGACTGTTGCGCCCGTATTGATGTTCATAACAAACTGGTCGCCGTTAAACACGCGGGTTCCGGCAAGCGCTTTGGTCAGGCGCAGGCGCGGCAACGGCGTGTTTACAAAATTGCAGTTGACGGCATCGCCATAAGCAAGCGGCCCGAAATTGTAGGACGTGGTCGCAAGGTTGGTGGGCAGAGGGGTCGTCGAGCTTGTATTTGCATTGGTGCAGGTCAGGCGACCGCTGTAATTCGTCAATGGGCTGACGCTCCCGCTTGCCATGATTTCGGACAGCGTTAGCGGCAGGCCGGACGCGAGCGAAACTGTTGCTGATGTGAACGGCCCGTTGCCGACGCCTGACGTAGAACCCGACGTCAGGATTGTGCCCGTGCCAGTCGAGGCAACGCGATAAGTGAACTGGTCGGCGGGATCGATCCGCGAACTGACGATGTTTTTGGTCAGCTTGAGCGAGGCAAAGCGGACGGCGAACATCGCACCCTGCAAACCGCTGCCAACAAGTGTGCTCGAGACGGTCGTCGGGGTCGTGCTCCCAACGATGTAGCCGCCGACATTGCCCGTCAGGCCCGCGCCGGATTCAGTAAATGTCGTGCCTGTGTTGGTGATCGTCGGGTATTGATTACCGGAAATTGGATTGACCTGATCGAGGATGGTCCAGTTGCCGCCATTGGTGGTAAATGACAGAGTCTCGGTGCCATCGGTGGATTCAGCGTCGGCGCCGATAAACATGTACGCCGTCGTTGCGCCTGCACCCGGCGGCGGTGTTATGGTAATCGCACTGAGCTGAACAGTTACGGTCGCACCGCTGGTGATTGTATAAAGGATCGGGCGACCGGGGATGCCGAGGAAGGCGCTGTTGCCGACAGCGGCTCCTGTCCACGACGGGGCAGGGCGGTCGGCAAGTGCCCCTGCGGGACCGGTCGTTCTCAGGGTAAGAGTCAGTGTCGATCCGTCAGTCAGGGTAAAGCTGAACGGTTGGCCACCCGCAGAGCGCGCTGTCGCGTCATTATACCCCGCGAAATCGAGCCAGCAGTAGGTTTGCCACTCCGGCGGGGCAGTTCCTTGTGACGTGGCGGGCGAACAAGTGTTGGCGGAAGCGGGGGATGCCGTGATCGAAAAAAGGGCAAGCATCAACAATGCACCGAACGCGCGGATCAGTTGACGTTGCCAGTTGGTCACGCTGCCCATCTTTTTCCCACGAACGTGCGCGTAACCGAAAATCGTTAACGAACAGCAAGCGTGGTTAATGATTGCTGTTGCTCGCTGACGCAGTAGAGCAAGGCGATGACCCCGCTCAATGTTACGAATTCGATCACCGGCCAGTCGTGGCGATGGCGACATGGCGATGGCGAGTGCGATGATCTGGTCACCCAACTACTGCTCGCGCGGGGATGCCCGGCGAATATGGTAGAGGCCTACCGCGACCCGACGATCCGCGCGTTCATGCCCGATCCGTCGGTCTTTCAGGATATGGACCGGGCGGCGGAACGGCTGGCTGCGGCAGTGCTTTCGGGCGAAGCGGTTACAGTGTTTGGTGACTATGATGTCGACGGGGCGACATCGGCAGCGTTGCTGATCCGGGTGCTGCGGTCGCTGGGGCTGTCACCGCAAGCCTACATTCCAGACCGGTTGATGGAGGGCTATGGCCCGTCGGGCGAGGCATTGGTGCGCATTGCCGAAGGCGGGGCGTCGCTGATCGTGACCGTCGATTGCGGGGCGCAAGCTTTCGAGGCGCTGGCGATGGCGAAGGCAGACGGTGTCGATGTGATTGTTGTCGATCATCATCAATGCGCAATCGAGCTGCCCAAGGCGTTCGCGATGGTCAATCCGAACCGGCTGGATGAGGCCGTCCATGCAGCAGCGCATGGGCATCTGGCCGCCGTGGGTGTGGCCTTCCTGCTGGCGGCGGCACTGGTGCGCACGTTGCGTGCACAAGGATATTTCGTGGACCGCGCCGAGCCGAAGCTGATGGATCTGCTCGACATTGTTGCGCTGGGCACGGTCGCCGATGTCGCCAGCCTGCGCGGGCTGAACCGCGCGTTTGTCGCGCAGGGCCTTAAAGTCATGGCGGCGGGGCGTAACACGGGCTTGAACGCCTTGTTGGTGGCATCCCGCTTAAAGCGCGCGCCGATATGTTCGGACTTGGGTTTCGCACTGGGGCCGCGGATCAATGCGGGGGGACGGGTCGGCAAATCCGACCTCGGTGTGCGCCTGCTGACGACCGAGGACGCGCAGGAAGCGCAGGAGATTGCCGAAGAGCTCGACCGGCTGAATGAAGAGCGGCGCACCATCGAAGCGGGCGTTCAGGCGGAAGCCGAAGCGGCATCGCTCGGCAAAGGCAACCGCGCGGTCGCTGTGGTTTCGGGGCAGGGTTGGCACCCCGGCGTAATCGGGATCGTGGCGGGGCGGCTAAAGGAAAAGCTCGGCAAGCCTGCGATTGTCATTGCTGTCGATGATCAGGGGGTGGGCAAAGGGTCGGGGCGATCCGTGTCTGGTGTTGATTTGGGCGCTGCGGTGCTTGCGGCCAAAGCCATGGGATTGCTTGTTGCGGGCGGCGGGCACGCGATGGCGGCAGGACTAACCATCGCAGCGGACAAGATCGAGGCGTTCGCTGATTTCATCGACGAGCGGTTGTCAGGCGATGTCGCGCGGGCGGGCAATGGCCGGGCACTGCTACTTGATGCCGTGGTAGCCTGCGGTGGTGTAACGCCGTCGCTAGTCGAGGCACTCGAAGCGGGTGGTCCCTACGGCATGGGCTGGCCCGCACCGCGCATTGCCGCCGGACCGATGCGCGTGATCAAGGCCGACATTGTCGGCAGTGGCGGCCATGTCCGTGCTGTCATGGCGGGCGACGACGGACGCAGCCTGAAGACGGTTGCCTTCCGCAGCGCCGACACGCCTTTGGGACAGGCATTGCTGGGTGCGCCACGTGACCGACGGCTATGGGTCGCAGGGCGGGCAAAGATCGACGATTGGGGCGCACGGCCGGCGGCGGAAATGCACTTGGATGATGCGGCGTGGGCAGACTGATCTTGACCACATCCAAACCCTCGCTTATTGGCGCGGGCTCGCTTCGCAGCGGCCCCTTCGTCTAGTGGTTAGGACGCGGCCCTTTCACGGCTGTAACACGGGTTCGAATCCCGTAGGGGTCACCAGCATAAATTATTGAATATTAACGATAACTCCATTCATCGTGATCCTGTCGTCTGTGAGTTCCCCCAAAAATTCCCTAAATTCCTTTGTGGTTTTTTGTCGCTAAGAGTTGTCCGTCGCAGTCCGAGGTAGGCCGTTTCGGATTGGGGTCGGACAGCAGGTCGAAGAAGTTTTCCTGTATGCCTGAAGTAATCGGATGGCGCAGTCCGTCGGACGGAAGAGGCCGTGACCGGGATGAAGCAACATTATCCGACCGTTTCGTTTTCAATTTCAAGGCGCTGCTGTCTGATGACAAGACCCCGACTCTCGTCGTAATTGTAGGAGTTGGAGCAACGATTTTGCCTTGCGCGTCGTTTGAATTTCCGACCAACGCACTCAATGCGTCATAAGGAACCAGCGTCGTTCGCCCAATCTTGCGGATCGGAAGTATGCCCTGCTGGATCAATTCATAAAGTTTAGACCGACAGATACCTGAGATTAAGACGGCATCTCTAACGGTTAACGAAATCAGCGGGGGCAGCGTCTCGCAGCCCTGAAAGTCCGTCAGTATCGACTTACGCGCGCGCATATTGAACCTCGCTAGATGCAAAAATGGCAGCAATGGTCCGAATCGCAATTTTCATCACCGATCTCCAATCTGCTCAAAGTTACCACGGGTCGAAGCACTTGCCTTTATGGTTCCGTGAGTTCCGCTGTGGATAAAAGTGTTACGGAAGTAGCGGATCGCTGTCGCCGAGCAGGCTAAATGAGGTTTGCCGCGAAGCTGTTGACAACTGTTGCCTAATCCAGGGCACTGGGGGCGCAATGAGCTTGCGTATCCAATCGTCCGATTCGCGATTCGAATAACCTTGGATCCCAAGTTCTTTAACCGCTTGCTTCCCGGCCGCCAGTGCAAGCTTGAGACGCCCCTCTTCACCCTGTTTCAAAAGGATCGTCAGGCTTGCACCCAATAGAACTTTGAGGACTTCCAACGGTATCGTGCAATCCGGCGGCGGCTTGATAAGAGCAACCCGATCAAGCAATTCGTCAGCCGTCACGCCAAGGTCGCGGACCCAAGAGGACTTAAGTCCTGTCCGAGGCGGAGCAAAACGAATGCGATTATATTGAGGTTCGGTGTCTTCCAATGATTGAGACGCCGAAGCTCCAGCATGCGGACCATCGAGTTGATCAAGCTCCACTTTTTGATCGCGTGTATCGTCCGAACGTGCGACGTCACCGAGAAGTGTCGTTTCTGGAAGGAGCTTGGCAATAGCGAAAGGTATAAGTTCTATAAGCACTGTGCTGGCAGTTCCGCTGCGCCCACTTTTTGATCGGACAAGTGTGCGGTCGTGCTCGTCATCGGAACACAAAAGCGTTGCAAGTGCGCTGGCGAGTACCGTATGGTCAACTGCCTGCGTTCCCGCATTTGTTCCGCCCAAACCCTCGCGCAGTTCCGATATCAGCTTTACCAACGAGGATGGCATTGGTTTGCGTGTGGCTACCCAGCGTTGGGCTAGAGCAGTGTGTTGCCAGCGAGGCCACGCGACGAAATATGAAAAAATGAGAGCGCCAGGAAACAGCCATACAGACTGAACAAATACCGACGGGCTATGAAACAGTAGCCAGAGGCCGAACGCTAAAAAGACAGCACAAACCCACAGGATTATGAACAAGTAGTTGCGCCATCTGCGCAATGGCTTGGCGAGCGACCGAATATGTAATTCGAAGGCCTCGAGTTCTCCATCTTGTGCAGCCAACAATCGAGCCGCGAACGGAAGAGCCATTTCGAGCTTCGACAATGACGGCGACATTTCCCTCAAACTGGCGAGCGTGACCAACCGAATGCGTGCGGCTTTTGCTTCAAGCGATGTCATTCGCTCAACGTCCTCCAGCTCGACATCTGATCACATCGCCTGCCATGGCGTCAGCAAGTCGGCAACCGTTTAATAATTCATCTTCAAAAACACGTAGATTCAGATCGCGAGCTCAGGACCTGGTTAGATGAGCGAGACGCTGACAGCAGGGGATGGACGCCGACGAACAGTCCCAAAGTGCCTGTTATCGGCAATGTGAATGTGCGGGCGACATTTTGCATACATCAACACTTGCGCTTCTAAGCTGACAAGACCAAAAAAGTACCGCAGTACGGTCAGTCCCGGCTGTGAGGCGTCGAAACCTCAAACCGTCACCGCCGGTCACATTTCGTGTGGCCGGGTGGCCGTCGCGTATGTCCAAGGCTCGCCTAAAGGTGGCGGCGCCTTGTGGTGACGCAGGGTTTCGAACACCCGGCTTTCAGCTGGATCGCCTCTGTCATTTGATGGGAGGCGCGGCAATGATTACAGCAATAGCAGATGGTCCCGACCTTTACGCAAATACACGCGACGGAGACCTGTCGACCGACGACTTTGCTGCGCTATGCAAGCGCCTGTTCAAAGGCGATCCGCGATGGGCGCTGAACGCCGTCCTCAAAATTGATCGTGACACGGCAGCCGCACTTCTTGCAGGGTCGATGCCAGTATCGGCCCCACTTGCCCTTGCGCTGCTGCGATGCTGCCACGGCCTGCCAATTCTGAAGCGGATTATTGCTAGTCTCAAGGTGGGTGACCAAGACGCGGAGCGTCGGGCAAAAGCCGACTACGCCGCGATCATGAACGCGCCTAGCAAGCTGTCGAGTGATGACGGTCGTTTTCAGCAATGCTGTGAATGGTCGGCACAACTGACCGAGTTCCTGCTGCTCCGCCTAGACCTTGTCCCGGATCATGACCAGTGAAGTGGTGCCTGCCATTGATGTGCGTCATCGCCACGATAGTTGCGGCACCAGGTTTTGCCGTCGCCGACACAATCACGCTCGAGGCTTTTCTTGCCAAGAAATATGGCAAGAACGGCGGTTTCGACAAAGTCTTCAACAAGGTGTTTCTACAACAAGGGCCGACGACAACGCCTGTACCATTTGAAGGCCGCAAACCCGACGGCAGCTATTGGTGGGGGGCGTATTTCGGGAATGGCAATGTCGTCGTTCTGAGTTGGCCCCATAAGACGCTCCAGAAGGCCTGCAAGACAAACGGTGGCAGTCTGACCCGCGTCATGCCCTATTCCTTGTCGATAGGGCCGACAGCCGCGCCTGTGGGCCTTGCCGACGTCAAAGGAATGGCAAGCTTTTCCGTGTCGTCGGCAATGCTGCGCGCATGGAGCGCGACTGATGCCCAGACGAGCGTTTTCCGGGAAGATGCGCCGCAGGTCTTTGTCGGCCCGTCGCGCAACGCATCGCTGGTCGATGCGCGTGGTATCTTGGGCGTGTTCAGCTGTGGGGCAGGAGCGTCGGTTCCGCTTTGGCATGTCGCGATCCTGCCGACACCGGCGGGCGACTGGCAGGGTTTTGCGCGGGGGATAGCTTACCAGAATAGTTGGGTCATGCTGCGTATCATCGAGGTCAATCGTGACCGGGTCGAGCGCACGGCAGCGGCATTTGTGACGGCACGGGCGAAGGTTCGAATGGCAGCCGAGGTGGCGGATCAGAAAGCCAAGCGCGCACAAGATGCCGAAGCCGAGCAGTTGCGCATCGAAGGTCCGAAGATCGTGGTGTTCCAGCGCAGCGTCGTCGTCGGCAGTGAGACCAACTGCGGCATCGTGCTGGGGTTCAACGGTCCGCTGGTCGAGGTGCAAGTGCCCGCTGATATTAAGTTACCCAATGGTGCGGCGCGTGTGTTCGTCAAGCGGGCGGCGCTGGCACCCATCCGGTCCCGGCATCGCTGCTATCAATATGGGTATTTAGTCGACACATGGGATGTCGGACCGGTCATCGAGACGGGAGTGCAGCAGTGAGCCGCACCTTGAAAGCCTCAAGTGCCGTCATCGCCAGCGGACCTGATGAATTATATGTGTCGGCGGAGTGGCCAACGTTCGACACGTTTTCAAAGCGCCGCTATCCTGCGCAACGGAGAATATTCCCATGACCCTTCCCGAAATCGATACAATCGCCGTTCGCCCCGATGCCCGGACACGCATATGGGCGGCGCTACAATTGGCGGTCCACCGCCTGCCCAACGCGATCTTTGCATGGCTGGGAATCGCGGCTTTTGTGATTGTTATGGGGCTTGTGGTGACGCGATCTATCGAGGTTTATGCGCTCTGCATCGTCCTGCTGACCATCGGCATGCTTGTCATGTTTTTCCCCATGCCGCGTTACGAAACCCTTGCCACGCCAAACTGGTATCTGGCGATCGAAGCCATCGTCGGAACGGGTGTCGCCGCCGCGCTGCGCGAAGAATTGGCGCGGCGTCACAGCAACGGCCATGCGCTCACCAAATTGGATGTTCTCGGTGCGCTTGCGCATTTGCGCAGGGCCGAAATTGAGGCGGGCGCGGTGCGGGTCGCTATGCTGACAGCACGAAGCGTTGGGCAAGGATAATGACAATGACAATGGCACGGAATAACGACGAGCCTCTACTCGAACCCCATCGGGCGCAACTGCGAAGGGATGAAGCGACGGGCAGCTATGGCATTTGGGAAGACAAGCCCGAGGTGGTTCTTTGCGGTGATATGACGGCTGAAGATTGCGAGGTCATCAGATCCTCAATTTACACTGGCGCGGCTGATCCCGATTAACGATACGATGCTTGCCTCTTTTCAAACGGCGGTGTTGGGTACAACGCGCCGCGCCTCACCGGAAATCGGTGATGCACATGAACCAGGATCGACAGCAAAAATGGCTCGAACGGATCAAAGGGAGTGGCACACACCACGCTATGAATAGCAGGTGTTGCGGAGCAACTAAATCACATTCAAAACAATGATGTAGCAGCGTAGCGTCAACGCTTATCGGTCTTTCAAAGCTCGACTGTACTGCATGAATCAGCGCTACGTTGCCGCTACGCTGCTACGCGCTTGACGTCTGCGAAGACCGCGTCAATCATCGCGCCATGGGCCAATATAATATCCGTCTCGAAGACGCCAAAATCGCGGCACTCGACGTTCTTGCTGCCAAGCGCGGATTGGAGCGCCCCGAACTCACCCGGCGCATGGTCGATGAGCTGCTGAGCGCCGACGAGCAGGGACGAGCCTTGTTCGACCGGTCTCAGGATCTCGACCCGCGGATGCTCAGCGCGCTGGTCCAGCAGGTGACGCAGCACATGATCGAGTTCGACCGCAAACTCGAAGACATTGCCAAGCGCGAGGCCGAAATCGCCAAGTTGCGATTTGCCGATACAGAACTGATGGTTGAGATGCGCAAAGATTTTGCGGCCAAACTCCCTGAGCGTCTGAAGGATGCCTACGCACCGTTCCGCAAAGACATTGAGCAGATGAAACAGGTGTTCGATGACCACCCTCGCATTGCCGGGATCGACAGCCGCCTTGATCGCATAGAAACGCTTGCCCGGATTCCACGCAACGAAACGATCGTTGAGCTCACCGGCATTAAGTGGTTGGAACGAAAAATGCTCGGAGCGGCGGCGGCAATCTGGCTGTTCGGCTTTGTCAGCTTTTTTGCGCTCGGTATCGTGGCAACCGGGTGGCTTGGTTACCCAAGCGCGAATAAGTTTCTCGGCGGTGGCGCGTCCGCCATCTGCAATCTGGCCAATTATCAGTTGCGACGGAATGACTGTCGTATGATCCGCGACGCCGACGGAAGCACTGTCCTTACGTTCCAGGATGACAAACCACCGACCTCGCGCAAATGATCTCGGTCGCTGCCCTGTCGTCAGCGAGCGGTACGGCAAGCTATTACGCTCAGGATAATTACTACACTACCGAGGAAGGAGTCGAGGCAAGCGCATGGGAAGGCGAGGGCGCGAAAGCGCTTGGCCTCGAAGGGCTAGTCGATGCGGCGACGTTCGAACAATTGCTTGCCGGAGAGCTGCCCGACGGCACCGTGATCGACGCGAAACGCGGGGCGCATCGTCCGGGGACCGATGTGACATTCTCGGCATCAAAATCAGTGTCGCTTCTGGCCCTGCTCGGTGGCGATAAACGGCTCGTCCAGGCGTTCAGAGAAAGCGTTTCGGCAACGCTCAAATGGGCCGAGAAGAATCTCGCCGAAACGCGAACCTGGGACGGCAAGAGCCAGAAGACCGACAAGTCAGGCAACCTCGTCATTGCGACGTTTCTGCATGACGTAAACAGGAATTCCGAATGTCAGCTCCACGCCCATGCTGTGATCGCCAATGCAACGCTGGGCCCTGATGGCAAATGGCGCGCGCTCAAAAATGATGAACTTTACCAGCGGCAGTTATTGCTCGGCGCAGTGCATAATGCAGACCTTCGCGCCCGCATCGAAGCGCTTGGCTATGAAACGGTGCCTGCGAAGAATGATGTCGCAGGCCAGTTTGAGATCAAAGGCGTCGAACGCCATGTCATCGAAGCCTTCTCGACGCGCTCGGCAGAGATCAGGGCAGCGCTCGCCGCAGGGGATCGCGGCTCCCCGCGCGAGCGCGAACTTGCAGCATTGGCGACGCGGAGTGTCAAAACACCGGAGCTGAGTCCTGCGGTCAAGCTCGCGACATGGCGCGCGCTAGCGACGCGGATCGGCTTTGATCCTGACAAGCTCGTCAGTGCGTCGCTGTCGCGGGCGCTGGACGGTGAAACGCTGTGGTCGCGTGCCGTTATTGGCGTGCGCGGTGCGGGCCAACAAGGCTTGGCGATCGCTGCGCGCATGGGGCTCACGCCGCGCGACGGCGATGCGCTGGTGCCCGAGCGGGTCGGTCGTCTGGGTCCACGTGATTATGCGACGGCGCAAGCAGTCGCCTCGGCGTCGCGCGAGCTGTCCGAACGCGAAGCCGCGTTCGACCGGTTCGACCTAATCCGTGCGGCATTGGAGCGTGGGGGCCCGGTTGAAGTCGCTGATGTCGAAGCTCGGATTGCGCTGCTTGAGGCACGGGGCCTGCTTGTCGGTGATGGCGACAAGCTCGTGACGCCAGCGCAAGCCATCACGCAGGAGCGCGCGATGCTTGAGGCAAGCCGGGCAGGAGCCGGGCAGGGGGTGCAGCTTGCCTTGCCAAATGAAGCAGGACCGCGAGCGCAATCGAGCGCGCGAGACCTTGGTTTGCGCCGCCTCAGCCGCAACCAAGAGGCGGCCGCGAAATTACTGCTCTCTTCGCCTGACCGTGTAGTGGTGGTGCAAGGTGTCGCAGGCGCGGGAAAGTCGGCCGTGCTGGCCCCGGTCGCAGCGATTGCCCGTGCGCAAGGGCACAAGGTCATTGGTCTTGCAATCGCAGGCGTTGTGGTGCGCGACCTCAAAGACAAGGCGGGCATCGACGCATCGACAGTCGCCGGGTTCATCGCGCGCTATGGACCTGTGGCGGACGGCACTGCACCACCCAAGCAGGCCAGTATGGCGCGCGAGGCGCTGCATGGTGCATTCGTGATGGTCGATGAAAGCTCGATGGTCGGAACGCACCAGATGAGCCAGTTGATTGCGATCGGTAACAAGCTTGATGTGGGGCGGCTTGCGCTGATTGGCGACACCCGGCAGCTGGGGGCGGTTGAAGCAGGCAAGCCGTTCGCCGAACTCCAGCGCCACGGCATCGCGACCGCGCAATTGCCCGAGAATCTGCGCGCGAAGTCCGAAATGATGAAAGCGACAGCCGCTGCGCTCAATGAAGGCGACTTGTCGCGCGCGTTCGCGCTGCTCGCGCCGGTGACGCATGAAGTTGTCAGAGACCAGGTGCCCGAGATGGCCGTCGGTATCTGGGCAGCATTGCCGAAAGGCGAGCGCGACCAGACGCTGATGCTGGCGTCTGGACGGACAATGCGCAGTGCGGCCAATGCGGCCGCGCAAGCGTCGCTGCTTCGAGCTGGCGAACTGGGGAAGCGATCCGTTACGCTCGACATCCTCGACCGCGTGAACGCAACGAAGGAAGGCGCGCGGCAGCTGCACGCTTACAGCCAAGGCTATGTCGTTGAATGGCGCACTGACTTGCCCAAGCAAGGCTTCAAGCGCGGTGACATCGGCACCGTGACGGGTGTCGAGAATGACAAGGTCGCGGTCCGCCTGCGCGACGGACGCACCAAGCTGTTCGAGCCCGGTCGCTTGCCTGCCAATATAAAGCACGATGCCGTCACAATCTCGGTGATCAAGCAGATCAAGCTCCACGAGGGCGACCGCATCAGGCTGACCGAAGGTGACAAGACGCGCGACCTGAACAATGCCGATCTGGCACGGGTCGAGGCCATCGGCGCCCAAGGGATCACAATCGCCATGATGAAGGACGGCACTGTCCATGATGTGGGGCAAGGGGACCGCCTGCTCGAGCGTCTGGATCTTGCCTACGCACTCAATGCGCATATTGCGCAAGGCGTGACGGCCGAGCACGGCATTGTCATGATGAGCGCCGCCGAGCGCAAGCTCGCTTCAGCACAGACGTTCCTCGTCGCAATGACCCGCATCGTCGATAAAGCGACGCTGGTGGTCGACAACGGTGGCCAGCTCGAACGTTCGGTCACCCGAAATTCGGGCGAGAAGACGTCAGCGCTTGATGTCGTGGGTAGGAGCCAGACGGACGGACAAGGTGACGGCAAACGCTCATTGACAAGACTAGCTGAGGCATTCGAGGTGCGAGGTGACCGGGCGAAGGCCGCCGCCGACCGAGACTATGAGCGCGCGATGAAAGCGCATTCAAATCGCCTCGACGCTCGTTATCCCGAGCTTGCCGGCCCCACTGTCGAAAAAGACGACACCCCCCAACGTGATGCACCGGAGAAAACGATGGACTTCAGCATTTGATCTCTGTCGTGCTGCATTTGGCAACAAGGCATTGCTTCTTCGGGGTCGCGTCAGATGGCAAGCCACTCGATGAGCGTGGCTACCGCTGGCGCTCGACCGACGCTCGTGGTTTTGCTGGCATCGTCAGAAATTTGCACATCCATATGCAGATTTCAGCACATAGATTGCGATCATGCAGTATGTGATGACGATATTGGTTTCGATTGAGAGTTGACCCGGGAGGGGCATAAATTTCGACTGAGAAGTAATTTATGTCCTTGATCGTTCTTCCGGCTTGAGAGCCGGAGGACATTGGAGTGATCGGTATGGCGCTATTAAACGTAATCCGGCCGCAGCATTCTCTCCAGGGGATACCGATCTGTAAAATGAGTGACGGACGCGATGCATTTGTGCCGCTGGTCTTTGTGTAGGGCGGAGGCTTTCCAGTTCGGCTAAAGCAAGGGGCGGGTCATCATCTCTGATGAACGCACAAAATGCAGATCACGCATAGCAAGCTGTCGCACAGCCGGACGTTCATTATGCGGCCTAGGACGGCCGCTACTCACAATAGTTTTCGGAGCCAAATCGACACCGATTCCAAAAACTAGGCTCCCGACACTCTTGGTATGACTAATCGGCGGCTTCCAAGATCTTTGAAATACTGATGCAGTGGCGTATGCGCCGGGACGGCAGCCGGGGGATATCCATGAAGTTGCCTGCTGGGCGCATGTCCGGCGCAAGTTGCATGATGTTTATACAGCCGATCCCAAGTCTTTGCCGCACAATCGGCATTGCGGGCGATCCAGGAACTTTATGAAATCGAGCGACAGATCGCGCACGACCCGCCCGATGATCGGCGCGAAGTGCGAAAAGCGTCGAAGCTGAAAATACGCATCTTCTTTGCGACCGCTGAGGCGACGCTCGCAAAGATATCGGCGCGGACCCCGCTGGCACTGGCACTTCACTATGCGCTCAATCGGCGCGAGGCACTGCTCCGCTACACCAGTGACGGCCGTCTCGAGATTGACAACAACCGCGCCGAAAACGCTATTCGCGGCATTGCCATCGGGCGCAAGAATTGGTTGTTTGCCGGGGCCGACTGCGGCGGCGAGCGGGCAGCTGCCATCTACACGCTCATTGAAACCGCCAAACTCAATGGCGTCAATCCGCAAGTCTGGTTGACCGATGCGCTCGACCGCATCGGCAAAGGCCATCCGATCAACCGGATCGACGAACTGCTGCCATGGGCGTGGGCAAAGCCATCCGGGGCTGCCTGAAAGCCAATCGGTGTTGCGAGCGGCTTGTGCGCCGCTGGCTGCAAGATAATTGTTTTGTTCGATGTCGCATTTGTCCGATACTTGGACGGCAATCACTGCGAAGCTTGAATAATTGGCTACAGTATTTTCTACGCTGATCAAAGCGCTTGCAATGTAGGAAATGGATTGCTCCAAAGAACAAATCAGGATCAAGTGATTCGGCGACAGATGGAGGGCAGACGGGATGCGCAAGGTTATTTTGGCAGCGTGCGTTGCATTCGCAGTCCCCGCTCATGCAGCGGAAACGATTACCTACACCTATGATGCGAAGGGGCGTGTCGTGAAAGTTGTGCGCACGGGTACGGTTAACAACAATGTCACCTATGATTATACGCATGATACAGCGAACAACCGCAAAAAGGTGAAAGTCACGAACTCGCCAAACCCGCCACCACCGTAAGCGTCGCCCGCTCGAGCAATCTTCGAACAACACAAATTGTTTTTAACACAGGGGAAGACATATGCTCGCATCAGGGCAGGGTAACATGCGACGGCTGCGCGATTTGCTGGTTGCGACTACTATTCTCGCATCAGGGATTGGCGGGGAGTCCTTTGCCGCCACGCAGCCGGGGTCGATTGCACCTGAGCCAGTGCGGCGTGCCATCGATGGCAATGGCGTTGATGTCATTCGCGGCACATTCAACAGCACGCAGCCGGGCGTCTCGATTGGCACCGCGGACAAGGGCCTTTACTATCAGGCTGATAATATGGGCGATGGCTGGGTCAGCAATCTGCGCTCGGGTGTTGTGCTCAGTGGTTCGACTGCAATTGTGACGATCAACGGCAACAGCAGTAGTTTCACCAAATCGGGAACCACATACACCACGACCGAAGGCGATGGCGAAACGCTTACGCAGATTGGCGCTGACCTCATATTCACGTCGCGCGACGGGACGGTGGCGACGCTGCGGCAAAATACTGGTGGGTCGCCATATTGGGACGCGGGTTACGCACGTGTTATGTCGATTACGACCACCAACAATGTTCGGACGGATTTTGCTTGGAAAGTTACCAACTATTGTCCGGGTGGCACTGAGCCTGGTCCACAACCATGCACTGGCGGTTTCAAGAACGCGCTGCGCCTGCAATCAGTGACCAATACCAACGGGTTTCAGTTAAAACTCAGCTACGCGAGTAATGTGCTCAACGAAGCGAATATCGGGCAGGAATATGACAGCTGGTCGAGGATCACCAGCGTCAAAGGCATCAACAACGGCGTTGAGCATTGTAGCCCGACTGCTGATACATGCTCGCTCACCGGCGCTTGGCCATCACTGACTTTTGGCAATGGCACTGTGACCGATGCACTCAACCGCGTGACGACTTATTCATCGACGACCAATGGCAGCGGCCAGCTCGTCGAAAAGATTAAACGTCCAGGGGCTGCGACCGACAATATTGTCGTCACTTATATGGCGGGCGTTGGCGTTCAGTCGGTGCTGAACGAAGGTGTGACGTACAACTATGCCTTCGCCGATGCTGGCAACATCCGCACCACAACAGTGACCAGTCCGGTCGGCGCGGAAGTCTACACCGGCGACAAGACGACGTTCCGTATCCTGTCTTATCGTGACGAACTGCTTCGCACGACGGCTTACACCTATGATGCCACCGGGCGCGTAACACGCGTCACGCAGCCCGAAGGCAATTATACCGAATACACTTATGATACGCGCGGCAACCGGACCCTGACGCGCTCTGTGGCAAAGCCGGGGTCGGGGATTGCGGACATCGTCACGACGGCGACATTCCCGGCGACCTGTACGAATATGAAGACGTGCAACAAGCCGACGAGCACGACCGACGCCAAGGGCAATGTCACCGAGTATACCTATGACACCACGCATGGCGGCGTGTTGACGGTCACCGCACCAGCCCCAGCGTCAGGCGGCCTTCGTCCGCAAGTGCGCATGACCTACGGAACTGCTCAAGCCTTTTACAAGAATAGCGGCGGTTCGATCATCGCGTCGGGACAGAACCACTATGTTCTGACGGCAATATCGACGTGCCAAACGACCGCAAGTTGCGCGGGTGCGGCGGATGAGGTCAAGACGACCATCGGCTATGGCCCGCAAGTCGCAGGCACGGCGAACAACCTCTATCCGGTGACAGCAAGCTCGGGGTCGGGCGATGGGGCACTGACCGCGACCACTGCAGTAACCTACGACAGCATCGGCAATCGCACTTATGTCGATGGCCCGCTGCCCGGAACGGCGGACGTAGCGCGAACGCTTTACGACGCCGCTCGGCAGATGGTGGGCATTATTGGCCCCGATCCTGATGGCGCGGGGGCGCTCAAGAACCGCGCGCAGCGGATGACCTATAATCCCGACGGGCAAGTGACGCTGACTGAAGTCGGCACGACCACGGGGCAAAGCGATGTCAACTGGAACGCGTTCAGCGCGCTGCAACAGGTTGCGGCGACCTATGACGCCAATGCACGGCCCGTGAAGCAGGAACTCAAAGCTGGTGGCACGACCTATGCGGTGGCGGAATCGAGCTATGACATGCTCGGGCGCATCGATTGCGGCGCGATACGCATGGACCCGGCGGTGTGGGCATCACAGACCAATGTGTGCTTGCCACAAACGACAGGAACGAACGGACCCGACCGGATTTCCAGGCAGATTTATAATGTGGCCAGTCAGGTGACCAAGGTGCAGACCGCGCTTGGCACAGCGGATCAATCCGATGAGGCGATCACCACTTATAATCTCAATGGCACGACTGCGGCGGTGGCGGATGGCAATGGCAACCTCACCACTTACGAGTATGACGGGTTCGACCGGGCTATCAAGACGCGATACCCAATGGCAAGCAACGGCACGGTCTCCTCAACCACCGATTATGATGGTGTGACCGCCTATGATGCGAACGGTAACGTCACTCAGCGCCGTTTGCGCGATGGAACGAACATCGCATTTACCTATGACAATTTGAACCGGGTGGCCTTCAAGAATTTGCCGGGAACCGTCCCATATCTGAACGAGGATATCACCTACAGCTATGATCTGCTCGGACGGCTCAAGCTGACGCAGGACAGCGACGGGTTTTACAACAGTTTCATCTATGACGCTCTTGGCCGAATGACGAGCGACCAGACATGGGCAATGACGACAACGCACGCTTATGATCTTGCCGGTCGCGAGACACGCCTGACATGGGGCGACGGATTCTATGTCGATTACAACCGATTTGTAACCGGGGAGGTGCAATATATCCGCGAGAATGGCGCAACATCGGGACCGGGTCAGCTTGGCAGCTACACCTACAACGATCTCGGTCAGTTGACCAATATGACGCGCGGCAACGGAACGGTTACGGCGTTTAGCTATGATCCAGTCGCGCGCCTGTCGCAACTGACGCATGATCTGGGGGGCAGTGCACAGGATGTCTTCACAACGTTCACTTATAATCCTGCGGGCCAAATCGCATCGAGCACCGGCAACAACGATCTCTATAAATGGAACGGTCATTACAACATTGACCGCCCCTACACGGTCAATGGCCTGAACCAGTTGACGACATCGGGGGCGACGGCGCTGGGCTATGACGGGCGCGGTAATCTGACGTCATCGGGCACAAACAGCTACACCTATAGTGCGGAGAACCGGATGGTGACGGGCCCCGGTGGCTTTTACTTGACCTACGAGCCGGGAACGGACCGCATCCTCCAGCTTTACACGCCGACGACCGATATCCGATTTGCTTACGCCGGATCGCAGATCGTGGCGGAGATGACGGCGGGCAATATCCTGCGACGCTACGTCTATGGCCCCGGCGTCGACAGTCCGCTGGTCTGGTATGAGGGCAGTGGCATTACGGACCGGCGCTGGTTGATCCCCGACGAGCGCGGGTCTATCGTGGCGGTGACGAACGCGAGCGGTGCCGTGATGCAGGTCAACAGCTATGACGAATATGGCATCCCGGCGAGCACCAACCTCGGGCGGTTCCAATATACCGGGCAGGCTTGGATACCCGAACTCGGTATGTATCACTACAAAGCCCGCATCTACTCCGCGACGCTGGGGCGCTTCCTGCAATCGGACCCCATCGGTTATGGCGCAGGCATGAATATGTATGCTTATGTCAGCGGCGATCCAGTCAATTTGACTGATCCCAGTGGGTTGATAGCAGTTGGCGGCGGTACGGACATCATCGTGCAGGCGCAAAATACCCACTTTCAAAACGGCCCTCCAGCTCTTGGGTCAACCCGATTTGAGAGTTTCGGAAGTAGCACAAACGAACGCGGCGACAACGTAGGGTTCAACGATTACGTTTCGCCCGAAATTATAGTCAATGCGGCAAAACCAAAACCGAACCCGTTTCCGCTCGGAGCGGCAACGTTGCCGCAAAATGGGGATAGAAAAATCTGTGATCGGACGCTGCCAGATGGCTCAACGGTCCGACAAAATGTTCAAAATATCATTACCAAAGTGCAATCATCCAGTTCGGGTGCATTTGGATTTTGGGTCGGTAAGGTTGGTCCAGGCGGTGCATGGGCAGGCCGCCTAGGAGAGCCGGGTGGAAATTGGAATTACGGTGCGACCGGTAGGGCTGCCGGAATGTCATTAAACTTCTTGTTGCGCGCCGCTGGCGCGGCTGAACAGCTTGAATCAATAACTGGCAGGACGGGTGGAGGCGAAACCGGACAAGGCAGCCCGTTCGGTGGCCCTCCCTACGGCGATAACCCCGCAGGCCAGCAGCAAATTAAAGAAGGTTTCAATGCGGGCTGCTAACGTCTTGCTCGCGGCGACTCTTGGTTTGGCATCATGCCAGAAGCCAAATCCTGACTTCAGTTATGCGATTAGGTCGCAGGACGGAAAGCGAGCGGTAATTTTAAATGGATTCCAACCCAGAGGCACCATTGAAGGATACTTGGTGCTGGCATTTGAAGCGAATAATCAGCGCGGCGATGCTGTGGCGACTATCCACCATATCACCAATGGTGTGGTCGGATGGACATCGGACGGCAAAGTTGCGGTCATCGGAAACGGTCTCGGCTATCGAGGCATATCTAGCGACTACACTCCCGATGGCACGGTGGACAGCGAAGTTAGGCTTGTGACCTGCTCCCGCGATGAAATGGATTGCTCGTCACTGGAGGGCCGCATCGCACGCGGTCGATCATCCAAAAAGATCGCTCAATTTCCCGGATCGTGATGCAGCGATGAGCGGACAGCAAGATAAACGCAATGGCTCCCCCTTTTGGCTAACCTGTTGTCTGCAGCTCGTTTTTGGAGCGAGATATGCCGCCCAGCGGCATCACAGCGCTACTCACGGGAAAGCTCGGTCGATCTCCCGCTGTGCGCCGGAATCACCTTTGCAAAAACCGTCGCCGGCATGATTGCGGTAGCCGACCGCCTGCTTTTCACCCGACGGTACTGCCCGGACGCTTACCCGCAAGTATTCATCCCGCGCTGCGCAAATGACTTACTTTCCTTGCTCCTACCATCCTGGCGACGTGTCGTCGTGACCAACGGGAAGCCGGCGCAAGCCGAACGTCCCCTCTGGTTGGCAAGAATTGAGGGCAATTCTGCAGTTTCAATTGATAACAAAACGCCCTGCCGACGTGCAGGATGCCGAGCCGACAGGGCAGTGAATTGGTGCCTCGAATGGACCGTTAGCCCACAAACCGAACGACTGGACGAGGCAAACCAGTTAAACAGTCAGCTAGTTCACGGAATTTGGCCGTAACGGGTCGGTCCACCTTCGCGAAACGCGCCCCAATCGCCTTTGGTCTGCTCGGTGGCTCGTCCGAGTGGAATCAGCTTCTTGACGACTGCCTCACGCTGCTGACGTTGCTTATTGTTCATCATCGTACAACTCCTACCAACAGACTTGCACTAATATGCAAGTCCGTGAAGTTTGCACGGTCAATCGCTCGGGTCAATCCGGTCTGCTACGAGATGCGACGAGGAGGTCAACTTCTAAGACGGACGTTTCACTTTTTCCACCGGGTTGCCCAGACTTCCCATGCATAAAAGTCGAGCAGCATTCCGGGGTCTGTAACAAATAATAGATCAGGATCTTTGCCCAACATGTTCTCGAGTTTTTCGCGATTCAGAAATTTTGTTTGGGCCAGCACGCCGTCAAGTAACGTCTCCCGAAGCACCGGCAAGTTTCGGGTAAAAACCTCCCGATACAGTCCGTCTGTAGTACTTTTGCTTGTTCGCCCAACGATTTCGCGCGGGAGATCGCTCCGAAATGCTTGCCGTGCCAATCCCCGGCTCACCCCGCCATTGGCCAGTTGCCAGGTTGGCAGCCGCAAACAAAGCTCGATGAAAGGTTGCGATATCAGCGGAAAGACATGTTCGAATTCCCGACGCTTGGGCACTCGAAATTCGTGTCCTTCGGTCTTGAAAAAAGAGGCGCCGAGAAGCTGATAGTATTTCCCTTTTGGAAACTCCCTGTTCGGGTTGAGCATTGGATGCAGTTGCTCAGGCGACGCCGCGAACGCAGTGAAACGGGAGCCCATGAAGTCCCGTACATTATCCGGTTCCATTAACTTTATGATGCTGTCAAAGCAGCGCTGCGGCCGCAATCGTTCGCAGACCATTTCCGCCGCGGTGGACGCTAGCGATCGTCCGCCATATTGGGCGGCCTCTAAGGCCACTCGAGGCAGTGCGTTGAGCGGCGCTCGCGCCGTCACGTAGTCGAGGGCAGACAAAATATAGGG
>JANOZQ010000394.1:0-1646 GCA_031429555.1 Sphingomonas sp.
GGTGCCTGACCGAGGCCCGCTGGAAGGACACAACCCATGATGATCTGGTCGATGGCATCAGGTGAAACACCCGCGCGCGCAACGGCTGCCTTCACCGCCGTCGCACCAAGTGCTGTTGCAGCTACACTTCCCAGTGCGCCCTGAAATCCACCCATCGGGGTGCGGGCAAAGGAGCAAATAACAATCGGGTCAGCGGCCATGCTCTGTCTCTAGCGCCCACGCAGCAAAATCCAAGTGCGCTAAACAGCCTCCAAAACCCGCCGTCCCGGCTTCACTCGCATCCGGTGTGACGTTTTTGTAGCGCCAGAAACGCGCTGGACTGTATCCATGAACACCCACTCGTTCGTCGCGGCCTGTGGCGTCAGCGACAAATGCATGTAGCCGCGGTTCGACGTGTCGACCCAGCGCAGTTCGCTCTGTCCGGTCGTCATCCCGCGCGCGATTGCTGTCTGATCGCCGCCTTTGGTCGCCTGCTCGAAGCCGGGCGAGGTTACACTGTGCCCACCAAACTCGACCCCCGCCGGTTTGCCGCCTTCGGGCAGATCGAAGGCCCAGCCATTATGGCTGTCCCCCGTTACCACGATCAGGTCAGCATTGGTCCGCTGTGCCGCCGACAACAGCCGCGACCGCGCTTTGGGATAGCCGCCCCAATTGTCGAGATTATAGGGAAGCCCCGCTTTTGCCGCCGCAATTCCAGTCCGCGCATAGTCTCGTGTCCGCGCCATCGCTTCGGGCGCGATCCAGTCGAGCGCGTTTGCTGGCGTATAATTATAACCCATGTTGGTGCCGGTGCCGACGACCGACCATGTCGCCGCATCGCGCGCAAGCCCGTGATAGAGCCAGCTTTCCTGTTCGGTGCCCATCATCGTCATTGCCGCATCCTGCCACGGCCCGTCGCGGAATTCGGCAAAGGCCTTTGCCGGATCGGGCGCGCGCATGAAGTCGCCATTATTATAAGGCTTTGACCGCGCGACCATCCGCGTGTCGGTACGGTAGTATGTGGCAAGCGTCCCGATCGGATAGGCTTTCCACGGCTGTTCGCCGACCGGCAGCCATTCGCGCCACACTTGCATCGCCGCATTCTTGCGGTTGGTCCAATCGCCCTCGTCAGGCTGATGGTTCTGCGCGCCGCCTTCCCAGCTGTCATTCGCGCCTTCATGATCATCGGTATTTGCGATCATCGGAAACGCTGCGTGCAGCGCCTGCAACTGCGGATCGGCGCGGTAGCTGGCGTAGCGCATACGGTAATCGGCGAGCGTCAGGATTTCGCCATCGGGAAAAATGCGTTTGGCAAAGGCCGCGCCGCCGTCATAGCCGCCGCGATTATACTCGTAAAAATAATCGCCCATGTGCAAGAAAAGATCGACGTCGTCGCGCGCCGCGGCATGGCCATAGGCATTGAATTCGCCGAAGCCGAGGTTCGAGCACGAGAAGATCGCCATGTTGAACTTGGCGGCTTTGCCCACCGGCAGCGTTTTCGTGCGCCCGACCGGTGACATGCTGCCATCGGGGCCGATAAAGCGGAACCAGTGCCAGCGGCCCGGCGCGAGACCATCGACTGTGATTTTCACGGTGTGGTCGCGCCACGGCCCGGTCACCATTTCGCCGCCGCCTGCGATTTTAACGAAATCGCGGCTTTCCGAAAT
>JANOZQ010000395.1:0-1789 GCA_031429555.1 Sphingomonas sp.
TGCCGCGCGGCATTTGCTCGCGCTGGTCGATGATCTGGGCGATTTGCAAGCCGTCGAGCGCGCCGACTTTAAGCCTGATATCGAAAACATCGATCTCGCTGACATAGCAAGGCGGGCAGCAGGCTTATTACAGGTGCGCGCTGCCGACCGGAATGTGCGGATTGACCGCCCTGCCAATGACGAAATGCTGGCTGCGCGCGGCGAATTCCGCCGGGTGCTCCAGATCATGGTCAACCTGATCGGCAATGCCGTGCGCTATTCGCCCGAAGGGTCAATGATCTGGCTGCGTACCGAGCGCGATGCCGAAACCGCTGTTCTGATCGTTGCGGATCAAGGCAAGGGGATCGCCATCGCTGATCAAGCGCGTGTTTTCGAGAAGTTCGAACGCGTTGACCCCACCGAGCCCGGCGGGAGCGGCCTGGGGCTCTATATCTCCCGTCGTCTGGCGCGCGCGATGGGCGGCGACATCGTGGTCGACAGCGCGCCGGGGCAGGGTGCGCGCTTCGTGCTGACGCTGCCCGCGGTTTAGCGTTGGTTTACCGGCACATAATCGCGCTGCGCCGGGCCGGTGTAGAGTTGCCGCGGACGCCCGATCTTCTGGTCGGGGTCGCTGATCATCTCGTTCCACTGGGCAACCCAACCGACCGTGCGGGCGAGGGCAAACAACGCTGTGAACATGGTCGTCGGAAATCCGATGGCCGACAGAATCACACCCGAATAGAAATCAACATTTGGAAACAGTTTTTTCTCGATGAAATACGGATCGTTAAGTGCCATTTCCTCAAGTTGCAGCGCAACTTCGAAGACGGGGTCAGTGACGTTCAGTTCCTTTAGAACCTCGCGCACTGTTTGCTGCATCACGGCGGCGCGGGGATCGTAATTTTTGTACACGCGGTGCCCGAAGCCCATCAGACGGAAGGGATCGTCCTTGTTCTTCGCGCGCTCGATATAATGCGGAATCCGGTCTGGGGTGCCGATCTCGCGGAGCATTTCGAGTGCCGCTTCGTTCGCGCCGCCGTGGGCCGGGCCCCACAAACAGGCAATGCCGGCAGCAATACATGCAAAGGGGTTTGCTCCTGATGAGCCTGCGAGCCGCACGGTGGAGGTCGATGCATTTTGTTCATGATCGGCATGGAGGATGAAAATCCGGTCCATGACCTTCTCGATGACAGGATTGACTTCATAAGGTTCGGCGGGGTTGCCGAAGGTCATGCGCAGGAAATTGCCGGTGTAGGACAGGCTGTTCTGCGGATACAGAAACGGGCGGCCAACGCTGTATTGATAAGCCATTGCCGCGATCGTCGGCATTTTTGCAATCAGGCGGTGCGACGCAATCATCCGCTGCTGCGGGTCGGTAATGTCGGTTGAGTCATGATAAAATGCCGACAGCGCACCGACGACGCCACACATAATCGCCATCGGATGGGCATCGCGACGAAACCCACGGTAAAATGTCGCGAGCTGCTCGTGCAACATCGTGTGGCGCGTGATTGTGGTCGTGAATTTGTCGAGCGTTGGACCATCAGGCAATTCGCCGTTGAGCAGCAAATAGCTGACTTCCATAAAGCTCGATTTTTCAGCAAGTTGCCCAATGGGGTAACCACGATGTAAGAGGATGCCTTCGTCACCATCAATATAGGTGATTGCGGAATCGCAGCTTGCCGTGCTTGTGAAGCCCGGATCATAGGTAAATTTGCCGGTCTGCGAATAGAGCTTGCGGATGTCGATGACATCGGGGCCGACGCTGCCCGACAGTACGGCGTAATTATTTTCTTTGTCGCCCAGCGTC
>JANOZQ010000396.1:0-3202 GCA_031429555.1 Sphingomonas sp.
GGCGCGCATTCCGGGCGAATATCGCACCGCAATCGCCGACGGCATTTTTCCGTCCTATCGCCGCCTGCGCGCATTTCTCAACGACGAATATCTGGCGGCAGCGCGTGAGGAAGTCGGCCTCAGCGGCATGAAAGGCGGCGCGCTGCTTTATCAGCATCTGGTCGAAAGCACGACGACGCTGCCACTCAAGCCCGATGCCATCCACAACATCGGCCTGTCCGAAGTCGCGCGCATCCGCACCGCGATGGAAGGCGTCAAAACCGAAGTGGGGTTCAAGGGAACGCTCAACGAATTTTTCGAAAACCTGCGCACCGATCCGAAGCTGAAACCGGCGTCGCGCGAAGCCCTGACGCAGGGCTATTATGACATTGGCAAGAAAGTCGATGCTGTCATCAGCACCTATTTCTCGACGCTGCCCAAGACCAAGCTCGACATCCGTCCCTATGAGCCGTTCCGCGAAAAGTTCGAAGCGGGCGGATCGTATGAGCAGGGCACGCCCGATGCCAAGCGGCCGGGTGTATTCTATTTCAACGCCTATGACCTGCCGTCGCGGACCACCCCGGGGATGACCACGCTCTACCTGCACGAAGGCGCGCCGGGGCACCATTTCCAGATCAGCCTTGCGCAGGAAAACACCGACCTGCCACCCTTCATGCGCTTTGGCGGGAACACGGCCTATGTCGAGGGCTGGGCGCTTTATGCCGAAACGCTCGGCTATCCGATGGGGTTTTACAAAGATCCGTATCAGCGGATGGGGACATTGTCGGATGAAATGCTCCGCGCCATGCGGCTTGTCGTTGATACCGGCATCCACTCAAAAGGGTGGGGCCGCGACAAGTCGATTGCGTATATGCTGGCCAATAGCGACATGGGCAAAACCGACGCAACCGCCGAAGTCGAACGCTACATCGCCATCCCTTCGCAGGCACTGGCCTACAAGATCGGCGCGATGACCATCCAGCGGCTGCGTGCCGACGCCGAAAAGAAACTCGGCCGCAAGTTCGATGTCCGTCGTTTCCACGCACAGGTTCTGATGACCGGCGCACTGCCGCTGACAGTGCTCGAGAAAAAGATCAATGACTGGGTGAAAGCCGGGGGTGTTTGAGGCAACCATCTAAACGATTCGTTTAGAGACAGACTCGCGCCGGATACGATAACCATCGTTCACGAAGGGAGTGATGGTGATGGCTGTTAATGCGCTAAATCTTGGTGGAGCAGTTAGTGCCGGTCGCATTTCCGATCCCGCAAGATTGCCATCATCTGCACCATCATCCACTCTTGTCGCTTCAGCATCCACCAATCGTGAAATCAATGCACTGGTGAACTCAGGCAATATTGCTGGTGCAAAAGCCTACATGGAGCGGCATCCCGAAAACATCGATGCTGTGCTTAAAGCATTTGCGGAAGCCAGGCCGGGGCTAATCCCGCAACTTGTCGAAGTCAGCGGTGCCGTTGTCAGTAAGCATATCGAGGCGCAGCAATCGCAACCCTCGCTCGGCAACCGGATATGGGGCGGTGTTCGCGCGATCGGCGGCGGTGTCGAGGCTGTCGTTGGCGGGCTCCTGATTCTGGCGCCGGAGCCAACAATGCTGACCAAAGTCGGCGGCGGCGTGCTTGCGGTTCATGGCAGCGACAATTTTATTGCGGGCGCGCGTCAGGCGTGGACCGGGCAAACCACGGACAGCATGACGCAACAGGCCGCTACAGCTGCCGCCGAGCGGATGGGGGCCGATCCAGTAACCGCAAGCCGCATCGGTATCGGCGTCGATATCGGGGTGGGCCTTGCTGGATCAGGCTTGGCATCGCTGGGAAGACTGGCCAGCGGATCGCGGCTTGTCTGGAGCAGCATACGTGCAACGCAACCGGTTTACCAAGGCACCGTTATCCCGCGCTCGTTCGAAATGGCGACAGGTGCTGGCAAATTCTGGGTCCACGGCAACGGGACGAAACATCTTGCCGAATATGCAACCACGATGCTCAATCGCGGCGTTGCCCCAAACCTTGTCAATCTCGCGTCGCAGGTGCAGTTATCGAGCCTGAAGGCAGCGATGGCTGCTGCGAGCAAACAGGGGATTGTCTATGGCCAGCCAATGCGCATTGGTGGATGGGAATTGGTGTTTTCGAAACTGCCGACCGACGTGCTGCCGGTCCTTAAACATGCGTTACCGCTAAGGTGACAACACGATCAACGCTGCGGCTTACTGGTTGCAAGCCGGATGAGTCACTGCGAACGAATGTTGTGATCGATGCGCATATTGGGTTTGATTTTTCGGCGCCGACGGGGGTTGGGAGCACGGGGCATATATTTTGTCGGGATGCGTCATCCGCAACTTTTGTCGAAATAAGCATTGATTTATCGTCGGGTCGACTGTGCGGCGCGACATTGATAGGCAGCTTGCAATCTGGTGCCGATGTGGATTTTGGGCTGCTGAAACGTTTGGAAGGACTTCCCGTATTTGGCGATCATGGCTTTCAGGCGGACGCAGTGATGCCGAGCCGCGACGTGAAAGTGATGTTATCGCTTGCGGTCGGCGGTGATCATATGGTCTTTCGATTATCAACTGATAAGCCCGACACTGTCATGGGATGCGGGCGAGCTGTTTTCCTGTTTTCCGATAATTGCCTCGTGGGGGTTGGGGCTACATCCCTAACAGCTGCAGAAATCAGGACGGCACGCCAGAATATTTTAGCCGGATAAAAGGGCCAGCACCGTCCCGCCGATGACGGTCGGCGTCAGATATGCGATGATCGAAACCGGTACCGCAATTCTCGCATATTTGGTCCGGGTGATGGCGACTGTGGCCGCAAGGGCAAGGCCCGGCCACAAAACATTGTAATAACGCGTCTGCGCAATGGTCATGTCGCCCATCGATTGAAACGAATACCAGCCATAGGCTGCGTGAAGACACAAGGTCGCGACGGTGCCGATGACATAGGCAAGATTGACCGCGCGTGTTTTCGGGTCGGTCACTGTACCGGCCATCGCCAGACCAAGCGGCAGCGCGACAACCACTATGCCGAGCCCGACCGGCAGGCTCCGTTCGGCAGCTGGCCATTTTTCGACAATTTCAGTTAGAAAGAATTGCAAATACTGGGCCACCGTCCACACCGGACGCGCTTCGGGCGGGAGGCCGAAAACAGTGGTGTTGATGTGGAACAGATGCCCGGTTTCAACAAACGTCACGATGAACGGCAGCAACCC
>JANOZQ010000397.1:0-7393 GCA_031429555.1 Sphingomonas sp.
GAGGCCGTCGCAGGCGGGGCAGGCGCCTTGCGGGGCATTGAAGCTAAACAGGCGTGGTTCAATTTCGGCGATCGTGAAACCTGATACGGGGCAGGCGAATTTTTGAGAAAAAGTGATGCGACCCTCAGGCGCATATTCGCCCGCAACCAGCTTCTTGCTCCCCTCCCGGCCTTCCGGGAGGGGCTGGGGGTGGGGTTCTTTGCCCGCTGCAATCGGTTCTGGCGTCACCGAGGGACCCACCCCTGACCCCTCCCGGAAGGCCGGGAGGGGAGAAGCGTCCGCCGGATCGACATAGGCAAGCCCGTCTGCCAGCTTTAAAGCCTGCTCGAACGAATCGGCAAGGCGGCTTTCGATCCCCTCGCGCACCACAATTCGGTCGATCACAACCTCCAGATCATGTTTGTATTTCTTGTCGAGCGCGGGCGCCTCGTCGATTTCATAAAATACGCCGTCGATGCGGACGCGGGTGTAGCCTGCTTTTTGCCATTCTAGCAGTTCCTTGCGATATTCGCCCTTGCGACCGCGCACGACCGGTGCGAGCAGAAACAGCCGCGTTCCTTCGGGCAACGCCATCACGCGGTCGACCATTTGCGACACTTGCTGCGCGCTGATCGGCAATCCAGTGGTCGGCGAGTAAGGCACGCCGACGCGTGCCCACAGCAAGCGCATGTAATCGTAAATCTCGGTCACGGTCGCCACGGTCGAGCGCGGATTGCGGCTGGTGGTTTTTTGCTCGATCGAAATCGCCGGGGACAGCCCTTCGATGTGATCGACATCAGGTTTCTGCATCAGTTCGAGAAACTGCCGCGCGTAGGCTGACAGGCTCTCGACATAGCGCCGCTGTCCCTCGGCATAGATCGTGTCAAATGCGAGCGACGATTTGCCCGATCCTGACAATCCAGTGATGACCGTCAGTGTCTCGCGCGGAATGTCGAGCGAGATATCCTTGAGATTATGTTCGCGCGCGCCGCGAACGCTTATGTGGGTCAGCATTCGGTAAACCGATGCTTTTGAATAGGAGTCAGCATTTTGTTGCTGTTCCATATTTGTTCGGAGTGCGCAAGAATTTGGTGCGGTCGCCGTTAAGCCTTTTGTCTGTGCAAGGCCGGTCGCCGGTATCAAGGTTAAAGCGGGCGGGTCAAATTTTGCGTAACAGCTTAAAAACGAAACTAAAATGTTGATGTTTTCGTATGATTATGATCGGCAGAACATCAGGGGGAACATGTGGAGCGGTTGGAAGAAATAGCAAAGGCATGCGAAGCCTTGCGTGTTCTCGTCGACGAGTTTGATCGTCTCGGTATGGTTGTCACCGCAGCGCTTGCATCGCAGGCACACGATGCAGCAATTGCCGAACGCGCTGCCAGTGTCCACTAAATCGCAGGCGCAGCATGTCCACCCATGGACTGGATTGCCCGGTCAATAAGCGATTCTACGATCATTCTTGCATGGGACGTCAGCATGACAAATGCACGGCGTCGATCACTCGTGTCATTCTTGCGCTCGATCAGCCCGCGATCCTCAAGCGCGCGCAGCCAGCGCAGAGCCGTTGTGTACGGCGCACCCGAAGCAACACAGGCATCACTGACCGAAATACTCCGGTCGTCCAAATCGCACGCATAGCAATCAAGTAAAATGTTCCATGCCGGATCGTTGAACAAATCGGTACCGAGGTGATTGTTGCGAATATCGCGTATCCGGATTATTGAACGCACGGCAGTGCGTCTTCGACTTTGAAGATCGTCACTTAGAGTAGTGCGTATCGTTGGATACCGAAGCACATCGGCCATATTTGAAATTGCGATATGAACTTGATCGATTGCGCCTGCAATTTCCTGCTCAGGTCCTTCGTTTTCGCCGCTATTATAGTCAATATTGTGGAAGCCGTCGCCGATGGCCACAAGATAAATCCTTCAAAAAATAATTGGTTGATCTCACGGACAATGAACCCCGTATTATTTAAACACGGTGGATCGTCATTGTTCCCTATTCAACGCAAGATTTATCCATAATGATATGGTTAATGCATAAAATCAGTATTGAACTGGATTTATGTCACTGGCCCGATACCGCAACCACCCGCCGGGCCGTGATAATCCGTATCGGCTTTTCAATCATCTGCCCCTTTAATATCCCCTCGCCTAAAGTTGGCGACAACGGAACGTCATAGATTTTGCGGGCAACATCTATGCCTTCAACCACTTGTCCGAACGCGGCGTAGCCGTCGCGGCTGCCAGAATCTTCGCGCGCCGGGTCGGCATCGAAATACGGCTGGTCCGACATCATGATCGTGAAGTCCGCTGTTGCCGTGCCGGGTGCAAGGCGTGCCATGGACAGCGTTCCTGCCTTATGGAGAATGCCTGTCACGGTTGTCGGCTCATGCGCGATGGGTTTGAGCACCCGTTTCGGGTCGCCGCGCGGCCCGGCCTGAATAATGCCATTGGGCGGTGTCCCCCAATCGAGCCGCATGACGCGGTAAAATGTCACCCCGTCGAGCCGCTTCTGGTCAACATAGCGGATGAAGTTCGCGCCTGTGATCGGCGCACGCTTGGTATCGATGTCGACAATGATTGGCCCGAGTTCCGTGGTTAGCGCGACGCGCACCACATCGGGAAGAACGACAGCTGGGGCTGGCTTGGTCCGCTTGACGGGCGCGGCTCCTGTCAGTGCAAAAGCCAGAGCAGCGAGAGCGACGAATCGAATTTTCATGCCCCCATTATAGGCCGCATTGGCCGCGATGCATTAGTTTGGCGTCAGCCAGGACCAGCGCAACCATTGCTTCGACCACGGGTGCGCCGCGGATGCCAACGCAAGGGTCGTGGCGGCCTTTGGTGACGATGTCGGTCGCTTCACCGGTTCGGGTGATCGTCTCGACGGGAGTGAGAATCGAGCTGGTCGGTTTGAACGCCACGCGCACGACGACAGGCTGGCCGGTTGAGATACCACCTGCGATCCCGCCGCTGTGGTTGGCGAGGAATTCGGGGCCATCGGCACCAGGGCGCATCCGGTCGGCGTTGTCCTCGCCACGCAGTCGTGCCGCCGCAAAGCCATCGCCGATTTCAACCGCCTTAACTGCGTTGATGCTCATGCACGCGGATGCAAGCTGGGCATCAAGCTTCATGTAAAGTGGCGCGCCCCATCCCGCCGGGACGCCAGTCGCGATACATTCGATAACCGCCCCGAGCGATGATCCGGCCTTGCGCGCGTTATCGACCAGCCTTTCCCAGCGCGCTGCAGCAGCGGCATCGGCGCAAAAGAATGGGTTGCGGTCGATTTCTGCGGCATCGAATGTTTCCGTCCGGTCGCCGCCAATTTCGACCACATGCACAATGACGCTGACTTCGGGAATGGCCAGTCGCGCAACGCCGCCCGCTGCAACCCGCGCCGCCGTTTCGCGCGCACTCGAACGTCCGCCGCCGCGATAATCACGGAAACCATATTTGGCATCATAGGCATAGTCGGCATGGCCGGGGCGATAGGCGGCTGCGACCTCGCTGTAATCTTTTGATCGCTGATCGACGTTCTCGATCATCAGGCTGATCGGCGTGCCTGTCGTCTTCCCTTCGAACACGCCAGACAAGATGCGGACATGGTCGGGTTCCTGCCGCTGCGTCGTAAAACGCGAGGTGCCGGGACGCCGCTTGTCGAGAAAAGGCTGAAGATCGGCTTCGCTTAGTGTCAGTCCCGGCGGACAGCCATCGACGACCGCACCCAGCGCAGGCCCATGCGATTCACCCCATGTCGTGAAGCGGAACAGATGGCCGAAGCTATTGTGGCTCATGCCGCTTCCGAATCACGCAAGAGCAATATCCGGCGCATCCTCGGCTTTCATGCCGACCACATGAAAACCGCTGTCGACATGATGTGTCTCGCCGGTAACGCCATTTGACAGATCGCTGAGGAGATAGAGCCCTGCACCGCCAACATCCTCGATGGTCGTGTTGCGTTTCATCGGGCTGTTGAACTCGTTCCATTTCAGAATCAGTCGGAAATCTTCGATACCCGATGCGGCGAGGGTCTTGATCGGACCCGCAGAGATCGCGTTGACACGGATATTGTCGCGGCCCAGATCGACGGCCAGATATTTGACGCTGGCCTCAAGCGCGGCCTTGGCGACACCCATCACATTATAATGCGGGATGACGCGCTCGGCACCCAGGTAGCTGAGCGTGATCATCGATCCACCATTGGGCATCACCGCTGCGGCACGTTGGGCCACCGCCGTAAACGAATAGACGCTGATATTCATCGTCATCAGAAATGTTTCGAGTCCGACGTCGCAATAACGCCCCCGCAGCGCTTCCTTGTCGGTAAAACCAATGGCATGGACGACAAAATCAATCGTCGGCCAGCGGGCAGCCAGCGTCGCGAACGCTTTGTCCAGTTCGGCCATGTCCGCCACATCGCAATCGATCAGGAAATCACTACCCAGTGACTCCGCCAGGGGCCGCACCCGCTTTTCGAGCGCTTCGCCCTGAAAGCTGAACGCGAGTTCGGCACCGGCTTCGCTCAGCCTTTGCGCGATGCCCCACGCCAGTGACCGATCATTGGCGAGGCCCATGATTAGCCCGCGTTTGCCCGTCATCAGTCCGGTCATCTAGCTCTCCGTAACATCACTGTCATGGTCCTTTAGGCTTTTCGTCATCGGTTCCGCCAGTGCTGCGTTCAGATGCGCGCCGATGACGATACCGAGACCGATAAACCAGAAAAAGATCAAGGCGATGATAACGCCGGCAAGGCTTCCATAGGTCAGATCATAGCTGCTGAAGCGCGCGATGATCAACGGCAGTAGGGTCAGAGCGCCATACCACCACAGTGCAATGAACAGTGCACCGGGCCATTTTGGATATTTGCCGAAGCGATAACGGCTCGGCGTCAGCGACCAGATCAGCAGGTACAGCGCGAACCAGATGACCGCCAGCGGGATCAGTTTCGACAAGCCAATCCATGTCGATACATCACCGGCGAGGGGGACGAGGCGGTAGACAAATTGTTCTGCTGCCGTCAGGAAAACCTGCGCGGAAAAGGCAAGCATCACCAGCACAACCGACAGGATGATGATGGCCATCGAGGTCAGGCGATATTGCCAGAAGGGGTTGGAAAACGGCGTGCCATAAGCACGGCGGAGGATGTCGCGGATCGTTTCGATGAAACTCGCGACTGTCCACAAGCCGATCAGCGCCCCCAGCCAGAGCAAGCCCCCGGTCCGCGCGTTAAGAACGTCGTAAATGGGTTGTTCGAGCAGCGTCTGGACCACCGGCGGCAATGTTTTCAGGAACGATGCCACGGCCCGCATTGTATCGGTGCCGCGGCCGAACAGGCTGGCCAGCGCCGCCGTCACGATAAAAAACGGAAACAAAGTCAGCAGCGTCAGATAGGCAAGATTGCCTGCGTGGATAAACCCGTCTTTGAACACGCCGACGATAGTGCGGTGGATGACTTCGTAAACGGCTGTTCCCGGACCAAGCTGGTCCAGCGCGCGACCGATAGGATGCTTGCGGCGCGCCTCTGGAGAAATGGGAGAGACGTCCTGCACGGAGGGCTAAACGCCGAGTTTTTCGCGCGGGTTCCCGAGTGTGGCGCGGTTTTCCTCCGCCCAGGCCGTCAGGGCGACATCATTGGCGGGAACTGCAATTGCCAGCGTGACCAATTGATCCCCGCGCACGCCGGTTTTGCCGGTGAAGCCCTTGCCTTTCAGTCGCAGCGTCTGGCCCGACGATGAACCGGCGGGCACATTGAGCATGACGGGACCGTCGACGGTCGGCACGCGGACCGGGCCGCCAAGCACGGCTTCAGCGAGCGTAACGGGCAAGTCGAGACGCACGGCATCACCATCGCGGCGGTAAAAAGGGTGGGTGCCGATCTGGATCGTCACAATGGCGTCGCCATTACCTGCCGGACCGGGTTCCCCCTTTCCCGAAAGCCGCATCTGCGTGCCATTTTCAACGCCATTGGGCAGTTTTAGATCAATGGTCTTGCCATCGCCAAGCGTAATACGTTGCGGGCGACCGGCGGCGGCGTCCTCGAACGTCACAGCGAGGCGATAGGCCGCGTTTGCGCCTTTCTGGGGCGGTGCTGTGCGGGCCCCGAAGCCACTTCGTCCCGCCCGTCCGCCGAAAAGTCCTTCGAAAATATCGCCAAAGTCTGCACTGCCGCCAGCCGATGGATTAAAACCCCCGCCGCCACCGCCATAACCGAACGGCGCGGCCGGATTGCCATCGCCGTCGAGTTCGCCGCGATCAAAACGCGCGCGTTTGTCCTTGTCCGACAGCAAGTCATAGGCAGCGGTCACGCGTGAGAACCGCTCGGCGGCTGCTTTATCCTTGTTCGTATCGGGATGCAGTTCCTTGGCGAGCTTGCGATAGGCTTTCTTGACGTCGGCTTCGCTTGCGCCACGCGCCACGCCAAGGACGGAATAGGGGTCTGCTGCGGCCATCTGCGTCAGTTATGGGCTGAAACGCTCTCGTGCAATGGTTCAACGTCGACCGACACTTTCATCGTCCGCGCGCCCGAGCCTAAAAAGATGCCGTCAATCGGCGCGATTTCGGAATAATCACGACCGATGGCGGTTACGATATGATCGCCCGCCATCCAGATGCCGTTGGTCGGATCAACACCGACCCAGCCGCGATCCGGCCCGCACCACAGCAAGACCCAGGCATGGGTCGCGTCCGCACCGACCAGCCGCGCCTGCCCCGGCGGCGGTATGGTGCGCAGATAGCCCGAGACATAGGCCGCTGGCAGCCCCGCCGACCGCAGGCCCGAAATCATGATCTGGGCAAAATCCTGACAGACGCCGCCGCGCTTGGCGAAAGCTTCGGACGGTGGCGTGTCGGTTTTGGTCGCGTCGGTGTTGAATTCGAAATCGCGCTGGATGCGGCACGCAAGGTCGATGGCAGCGTCGAGGGCACCACGCGACGAGTCGAGGCTCGAAGCGCAATAGTCGGCAATGGCGGGATCGAGCGCGATCATTGGTGACGGGAAAAGATAATTGGCGGGTGACGCGGCCGAGACATCGCGGCTTTCGCGTGCCAATCGAGCGACGGCGTCAAGATCGGGGTCAGTGCTGCGGATATCGGGAATATCGCGGTTCACATCGACCACTGCATGGCTGACGATACGCAGGTCGGTCACGGCTTCGGGAATGACGAGCCGCGTGACGTTGGCCAGCGAGGCATCGGCACGCCCGAACGAGAATTCGCCCGAAGGAATGGTGGCCAAACTGTGCTCGAGCAAAGTCTGCCCCGACCAGATAATTGGCTTCAGGCGAAGGTTGCAGCGCGCAAAACGAACAGGCACCGCATAAGTGAACCGCGTTTCATGGCTGATCCGGTATTTCACGCGCCAGGTCTCATGCCAGCGTTAGACCCTGTGCGCGCAGGGGTTCGCCGCCGCG
>JANOZQ010000398.1:0-7712 GCA_031429555.1 Sphingomonas sp.
ACTTTGCAGCGAGTTCCGAAGACGCCGGGTTCTGGCCGGTAATCAACATCCCGTCTTCCACCGCATAAGGACCAAAGTCTGGTCCTTTGCTGTAGAGCCCGCCGTTTGCCTTCAACATATCTTCGACAAGAAATGGCACAACATCCGTGAGGCCGACCGCAGCCTCTTCCCCATTTGTGAATCCTGACACCTTACGGCCCCGCACCAGCGCAGACCCGTCAGGTGCTTTCACATTCTTGAGCACGCCCGGCGCGTGGCAAACAAGGCCGACGGGCTTGCCGGATGCCATCGCATCCTCGATCATTGCGATCGAGTGCGCGTCGGTCGCCAGATCCCACAAGGGACCGTGACCGCCGGGATAAAACACCGCGTCATAATCGGCTATGGTAACGTCGGCGAGCATATGGCTGGTGGCGAGAGCGGTGTTCGCTTCGGCGTCTGCCCGGAAGCGTTCGGTTGCATCGGTCTGGGCATCCGGCGCATCGCTTTTTGGATCAAGCGGTGGTTGACCTCCCTTGGGTGACGCAATTGTGATGTCGGCCCCGGCGTCCTTGAACACATAATAGGGGGCGGCAAACTCCTCCAGCCAAAAGCCAGTTTTCTTGCCCGTTTCACCCAGTTGGTCGTGCGAAGTCAGGATCATGAGGATTTTCACTGTTGGTCTCCATCAGCGCAGAACCTTCACGCCGTTAAAGCGGGAAGCCGCTGCGGTCGTTTTAGTTCCGTGAGGGCAACGTTGCTGCCGGTTGGTCGGCCGACACGTCACCCCATAGCGGCAACCCGTTTACCTGACGCGGAGACGAAGTAGAACTAAAAGTTAGCCTGTCGCGAGGTTGCAGGGCATGATGACGCGGTGACTACCTCTTATGCGGTCCTTAATTTTTGGTTCAACGAGCTCGCGCCCGAGCAGCTGTTTATGCGCGACGACGCCGTGGATGCCCAAATTGCCCACCAATTTGCCCAGCTCCATGCCGAGCTGGCCCGCGAGGTCCCGCCCGGCTGGACCGCGACACCGCACGCGCTTCTTGCTGCCGTTATTGTCCTCGATCAGTTCAGCCGTAATCTCTTTCGTGAGGACGCACGCGCGTTTGCGCAGGACACGACGGCGCTGGGGCTTGCCGAAAATGCTATCGCGCAGGGGTGGGACATTGATTTGTCGGCTCCGGAAAAGCAGTTTCTCTATATGCCGCTGATGCACTCCGAAGTGCTTGCCAACGTTGAGCGATGCATTGCGCTGATGCACACGGCAGGGCATGCCGATGGTGAAGCCTTTGCCCGACGCCACGCCTCGGTCATCGCCCGGTTCGGCCGTTATCCTGCACGCAACGCAGCCCTCGGGCGGGAAACGACGTCGGAAGAGGCAGCATTTCTCAACTCAAACCCGCACGGATTTTGATAGCTGCCGAACCGGGAAAGCCGAAGATTTTCGGCGTGTAACAAACCTTGTCACCGACGTTGAACCTGGTCACGTCCGCACTTTTTTCGCCACAACGCCGGAAACGTCGTGACCGATGATGGCGGAGAGCGGTACGTAGTCGGCGTCGTCGCCGTGCCGGATGTGATCGTCCAAGGCATTGATGGCGGTGGCGTAGACGGACACTGTTACGCCCGGCTTGCGCAACGACAATGTCGATTTGCGCAAGCAGAAATTTCCTCTCAAAGACTTTCATAAGCAACTGAAAGTGCGAGAAAAACTGGTGCTGCCGCGGAGGATTGAACTCCGGACCTCAGCCTTACCAAGGATGCGCTCTACCACTGAGCTACGGCAGCACGGGTTTCGAATAGATCGCGCCTATGAAGAAAGCGTGTGGACGGGTCAAGGCTGGCAGGCGTATTGTTGGCGCATGGCCAAATCCGACCCCGAAAAACTCGCCGCCGCGCTCCGCGAGAATTTGCGCAAACGCAAGGACCAGGCAAGGGGCGGGATGGACGACACCCCATTGCCGCTCAGCGTGGACGATGCTCCGTCCCGAACCCCGCAGTAATAAACAGCGCGGTCGCAGTGCCTTCGACGTCAGCGGTATGCCATGCGCCCGGTGGGTTGATCGCATAGTCGCCGGGACCGAGCGTCACAGTCGATTTCCTGCCGTCAGCCATTTCCTGATGGATGGTCATGTGGCCCGCGGTGCAGACAACGACTTCGTCGCCCGACGGGTGCATTTCCCACGAATCCCAGTTTTCGGTAAAAGTCGACAGGCTTACGAGGCGGCCTTCGATGCCGTCGGACGCCGTGCGCGCCATATAATCTGCATACCATTCGAGGCCTGTAAACGGCGGTTGCACCGTTGCGGTCGCGCCACCGCCGAGGTGGATATAGTCTTTAAGAAGTGACGGCACAGCGGTTTCCTCAATTCAGCGGCGTGCAGACGCGCTCGAGCCAAAGGTGGGCATCGCCAGACAGCTGAGGGCTGACGATGGCGCGAACCTTCGCATGATAATCATTGAGCCAAGCGCATTCGTCGGGCGTTAGCAGCATGGCATCAATCAAAGTCTTGTCGATCGGCGCACAGGTCAGCGTTTCGAAACCGAGCATTGTCGCTTCGGCACCGGGGAGCATGCGTTCTTCGACTAGCACGAGATTCTCGATGCGGATGCCATAAGCGTCTGGCTTGTAATAGCCGGGCTCGTTTGACAGGAACATCCCTGCGCGCAGCGGTTCGTCAGTGCCCGGTTGCCCGCCGCCAGGCTTGGCGATGCGTTGCGGCCCTTCGTGGACGGCGAGGAAACTGCCTACGCCGTGGCCTGTGCCGTGGGCATAGTCGAGGCCCGCGGCCCACAGAAATTGCCGCGCAAATCCGTCGAGTTGGCTTCCCCGCGTGCCTTCGGGGAAAACTGCGGTTGCCAAAGCAATGTGCCCCTTCAGGACACGGGTGAAGCGGTCCTTGACCTCGGCCGCCGGTGCATCGGGGCCAACCCAGATCGTCCGCGTAACGTCGGTCGTCCCGTCGATATACTGCCCGCCGGAGTCGCACAGATAAACCGAGTTCGGCTCAATCGGCCGGTTGGTCTCGGCGCTCGCCTTGTAATGCATGATCGCGCCATTCGGCCCCGCGCCCGATATAGTGTCAAAGCTGAGATCGAGCAGCTTGCCGGTATCGGCGCGGAACTTCGCAAGTTGATCAGAGGCGGAGATTTCGGTCAGCTCGCCCTTATGCGCTTCGACCGACAGCCAGTGGAGGTAACGCGACAGCGCCGCCCCGTCGCGGGCGTGGGCAGCGCGTGTTCCGGCTTGTTCGGCGTGGTTCTTGATTGCTTTGGCAAGCACCGCCGGATCGCGGACGCTCACCAGCTTCGCGCCGCCTGTCTCCAGCGCATCGAACACCGCCGCCACGGCGCGTTCGGGGTCCACCGCCACGCGCTTGCCCGCCATCGTGGCGAGCATCGGCGCGAAGGCGTCTCGATCGAACAACCGCACGCCATTGCCAAGGTGCGCACGCACGGCATCCTCAACTTTCTCCGGTGCAATGAACAGGTCCGCCGTCGCATCGGCATGGAGCACCGCAAAGGCGAGGCCAACGGGCGTGTGCGTCACATCGGTCCCCCGCACGTTGAACGCCCACGCGATTGAATCAAGCGCCGTCATGACCGTCGCGTCCAAACCTTCCTTGGTCAGCCAGTCGGCAATCTCCGCGCGCTTTTCAGGCGCAGACCGTCCCGCCATATCGGTCGGCTGCACCACGATCTTTGCATCGGACAGCGTCGGTTGATCAGTCCACACGGAGTCAATGGGATTTGCCTCGACGGGAACGAGTTCAGCGCCTTTGGCCGCAAGCGCCGACTTCGCCGCCGCGACCCAGTCGCGCGTGTGCAGCCAGGGATCATAACCGATCCGTCCGCCTAACGGCGCATGCTCGCGCAGCCAGTCGGCGATGCTGACCTGAGGCACCCCGCAAAACTCCCAGTGATCCGCCGAAACCTGCGCGCGAACCTGCAACGTATAGCGCCCGTCGGTGAAGATCGCGGCATCCTGTGGCAGGACGACTGCAGCCCCCGCCGACCCCTTGAACCCCGTCAACCACTCGAGCCGCTTGGCATAATCGCCGACATATTCGCTCATATGCTCGTCGGTCAGCGGCACGACAAAGCCGTCGAGATGGTGGTCGGCAAGATGCGCACGCAGCGCGGCGAGACGGTCGGCATAGCTGGACATGACGCGAACTGTTGCGCCAGTCGGCGGGCGCTTGCAAGAGGGTGCGATGACGCCATTTAATGCCACGATCACCGCGCAGGCCGCCGACATCGACGAGCTCGGCCATGTCAACAACAGCGTCTGGGTGCGCTGGATTCAGGACATGGCGACCGCGCACTGGAACGCGGCGGCGTTGCCCGAGCATGTTGCGGCATACTACTGGGTTGTGGTGCGGCACGAAATCGACTTCCTCGGCAACATCGTGAGCGGTGAAAGCGTCGAAGGCCGCACTTGGGTCGGCGAAGCGCCACGCGGCGCGAAGTTCGACCGGCACGTCGAGTTTTTGCGCGCCGGCAAGGTGATCGTCCGCGCGAAGACGACCTGGGCGATTTTGGACAAGGGCACCGGGCGGATATTGCGCGTGCCGAAGGATGTGGCAGGGCGGTTTGTTTGATCGATCTTACTCAGGGATTATCTGATCTCGAATGTGTGCTACTTGGCGTATATGAAACGTCGTCGGCTATTCTTGGTCATGGTTGTCTTGGCTTTAGTGACAGTAAATATCATTTTTTTGTATTTGCCTGCTCACGATGATGGCTCACCCACAACGATCACTTTTGTTGGTCTCGACTCACTTGGCGTTGTTGTTCCGGCTTCCACGCCATTCGCCGAATTTCACGAGGGCAAATGGCTGCCTGACCCAAAGGCGCAAGCAAGGGAAATCGTTGAGGACATGGGGCGGAACAAAAGGTCACTTGCACTTATTAGTTTGATGCCTCGGCCAACATATGGCCGATTTATCCAGTCTATGCGCGATATCAAGGCTCGCAATATTTGTAACATCGCAATTCTCGAAGGTGCAGAACACATTAAATCAACCGCACCGCTTCCCGATGGTTCGCAGGAATATCTGCAAATTCCGGCGTTCGTCCTTTGCGGGCACGCAATCGGCGACGCGGGGTTTTACGGCGAATTGCCACCTGACCGTAACGTGGAGCAGTGAATTGATAAGCGTTTGAGCGGCTTTGGTTAGTGCCAGCCGTTCATTCCTTACAAATCAATCAACAACCGCGTCGGATCATCAATAACATTTTTAAGCGTTAAAGCTGCCACGCGCTACGTCGCAAAAACGTCTTGAAGCGACAGCATAACGCCGATCTGCGGCAAGTCGATTACGTCCTGTCGAACAGGAACGATCTGCCATTCCCCGCCAGCATCGCGCGTTTCGAGATAGATGCTCTCGCTTTCGGGATCGACATAAAGGATCGCTTCCAGCGATGCGATGCCGCGGTATTCGGGAAGCTTTGATTTGAAATCGCCGTCGCGTGTTCCTTCCGAAAGCACCTCGACCACCATCTTCGGGTCATCGAACGCCTTCATCTTCCCGTCTTCGCGACTTTGATGACCGCAAAATACGGATACGTCGGGGTAACGAACCGAAAACTCGCCGACAATGACCGCCATATCGGACCCATGCGGACGACAACCTGTCCCCCGCAATTGGGCGAAGAGCGCGGCAAAAATATTGCCTTGGACGCGTGAGTGGTCTGCGGTGCCGCCAGCCATCATGCGAACGATGCGGATCACGCCGTTATCGAGCTCGGCTTTCGTGTCCGACGAGTCCCATTCGATCGCCAGAAACTCATCAACAGTGATCAGTCGCTTTGCTTTTGTCGCCATATCACAAATCAATCAGCAGCCTTGTCGGGTCCTCGATAGCATTTTTCAGCGCGACAAGAAACGTCACGGCCTCGCGCCCATCGATCAACCGGTGGTCGTAACTCAAAGCGAGATACATCATCGGGCGCACCACGACTTGCCCGTCGCGGACGACCGCGCGGTCTTCGATGCGGTGGAGGCCGAGGACGGCTGACTGCGGCGGGTTGATGATCGGGGTGGACATGAGACTCCCGAACACGCCGCCGTTGCTGATCGTGAAGGTGCCGCCTTTCATGTCGTCCATCGTCAGCGTGCCGGCTTTTGCCCGCGCGCCAAAATCGCCGATGGTTTTCTCGATCCCCGCGACTGACAGCGCTTGTGCATCGCGGATGACGGGGACGACGAGGCCGTTGGGCGCGCTGACCGCGACCGAGACGTCGACATAATCGTGATAGACGATCTCCTCACCGTCGATCTGCGCGTTGACGTTCGGAATGTCGCGCAAGGCCATGCACGCGGCTTTGACGAAAAAGCCCATAAAGCCGAGGCGAACGCCGTGTTTCTTTTCGAAAAGGTCTTTGTACTTGGCCCGCGCTTCGATGACGGCGGTCATGTCGACATCGTTGAAGGTGGTCAGCAGCGCGGCCGTGTTCTGCGCTTCTTTCAGCCGCCGTGCGACCGTCTGGCGCAGGCGCGTCATGCGCACGCGCTCTTCGCGGCGGTCTTCGTTGACAGCGGGCATGTTGGCAGGCGCAGCGGCTGGCTCGGGCGCAGCCGGTTTGACGGCAACCGGCGCGGCCATCACGTCGTCCTTGGTCAGGCGCCCGTCCTTGCCGGTGCCTTTGATCGTCGAGGGATCGACGCCTTTTTCAAGGACGAGGCGACGCACTGACGGTGACAGCGTCTGTGCCTGAGGTGGCGCATCACTTTTGGGCATGGCGTCGGCCTGTTGCGGCGTGGCTTCGGCTTTGGGCGCGATCGGTGCGGCCTGTGGCGGGGCGGCTTCGGTCGTGCCCTGCGCGGCTTCGGCCACCGCACCTGATCCTGCCTCGATCGACGCGATCACCGCGCCGACATTGACTGTATCGCCGACTTTCACGACCTGCTGCCCCATCACACCCGCGACGGGCGACGGCACTTCGACCGAAACCTTGTCGGTTTCGAGGCTCGCGATCGGTTCGTCGGCGGCCACCGCATCGCCCGGCTTCTTCAGCCACTCGCCAAGCGTGGCCTCAGTGATCGATTCGCCCAATACGGGGACTTTGACTTCGGTGGACATTTCTCAACTCCTTGTTCCCCCGCGAAGGCGGGGGTCCAGACTGGGCTCCCGCCTACGCGGGAGAACAATTAACTTCGACGCTGTCTGCGGATTTCGGCGCGGACGTTGTGACCCAAAGCATCGGCAACAAGCGCCGCCTGTTCGGATTGATGACGTTTGGCGAGGCCCGTGGCGGGCGACGCGCTCGCCTTGCGGCCTGCGTAACGCGCGCGGGACACCCGACACTTTGCCGCGGCCAGTGCGTCTTCGATCTCCGGCTCGACAAAGAACCATGCCCCATTGTTTTTCGGTTCCTCCTGCGCCCAGACGACATCTTCGAGCGCCGTCAGCCGCTTCAATCGCTCGGTCAGCGGCTCCCCCGGGAACGGATAAAGCTGTTCGAGGCGGACCACTGCCGTGTCTGCGCCACCCGCCGCATCGCGCGCGTCGAGCAGGTCATAGGCAACTTTACCGCTGCAAAGAACGAGGCGTTTAACATCCTTATCCGCAGGTGTGGCTGGGTCAGACAAGATCCGCATGAAATGGCCGTTACCGACGAAATCCTCGGTCTTCGACACCGCGCGCTTGTGGCGGAGCAGTGACTTGGGCGTCATGATGACCAGCGGTTTGCGGAAACTGCGGTGCATCTGTCGGCGGAGGACGTGG
>JANOZQ010000399.1:0-3620 GCA_031429555.1 Sphingomonas sp.
GAGAAGAAGCGCAACGAGATGGTGCAGATGGGCATCATCGACCCGTGCCTCGCGATCCTCGACGAGACCGACAGCGGCCTCGACATCGATGCGCTGCGCGTGGTCGGCGACGGCATCAACCGGATCATGCGCAAGCCCGACAAGGCGGTGCTGCTGATCACGCATTACCAGCGCCTGCTCGATTATGTGAAGCCCGACTTCGTCCATGTCCTAAGCGATGGCAAAATCACCCGCACCGGCGGCCCTGAGTTGGCGCACGAACTCGAGCGCGAGGGATACAGGGAACTCGCTGCATGAGCGCACTGCCGACCCGCAAGGATGAGGCCTGGCGATACAGCGATCTGGACGCTGTTGCGCGCTTGTGGCCGGTTGGTCCTGCCATCATTATCGACGTGCCGTCGGGACAAACTGCCACCCGCTACCTGATCGCCGACAGCGGCATTCACGACTTCGCAATCACCATCGGCACAGGGGCGCGGATGGATTTTCATGTCCTCAACGCAGGCGCGGGTTATGGCCGGGTCGCAATTGACGTGACGCTGCACGATGGTGCGCATTTCGAATTCGGCGCGGTACAGATTGGCGGCGGGTCGGCCAATCTCGAAATCGTCACCACCGTCCGCCACGTCGAGCCCAATGCGACCAGCAACCAGACTGTCCGCAATGTGCTGGGCGGCACCGCGACCGGCTCCTACCTTGGCAAAGTCGCCGTTGCCCGAGACGCACAGAAGACTGACAGCGTGCAGTCGGTCAAAGCCATGCTCCTTGATCGGACGGCCACGGCAAACGCGAAACCCGAACTCGAAATCTACGCCGACGACGTGAAATGTGCGCATGGCGCGACGGTCGGTGAACTCGACAAGAACGCAATGTTCTACCTCGCCGCACGCGGGCTTCCGCCTGCCGAAGCGCAGACATTGTTGCTTCAGGCGTTTGTTGCCGAGGTGTTTGAGGGCGCTGCGGCACAAACCGAACTGGAAACTGCGGCACTGGCCGCTTTGGAGCGCATGTCGTGATTGCTGATACCCTGACGCGTACCGTGGATTACCGCGCCGATTTCCCCGGCATTGGGGACTGGCACTATCTAGACACCGCGGCCACCGCACAGAAGCCGCAATCGGTGATCGACGCCACCGTCAACGCGATGGGCCGCGACTATGCCACGGTGCATCGCGGTGTTTATGCGCGCTCGGCGGACATGACACTCGCCTATGAAGCGGCGCGTCGGCGCGTTGCCCGCTTCATCGGCGCAGCATCCGAAAACGAAATTGTCTTTACACGCGGCGCGACCGAGGGAATCAATCTTGTCGCGCAGACACATCCGCGCGGCCGCGTTTTGCTTTCGCAACTCGAACATCATTCAAACATCGTCCCGTGGCAACTCGCGGGTTACGACATCGACGTCTGTCCGCTGACGGCGGATGGCCAGATCGATCTCTATGCAGCCGAAGCCATGCTGACGCCCGCGCATACGATGGTTGCCTTTGCGCATGTCTCGAATGTGATGGGCGGTGTGCTCAATGCGAAGCGCGCCGCAAAACTCGCGCACTCGGTTGGCGCAAAGCTGCTGCTCGACGGGTGCCAAGCGGTCCCGCGCCTGCCCGTCAACGTCGCCGATCTCGATTGCGATTTCTACGTTTTTTCCGGCCACAAGCTTTATGGCCCGACCGGCGTCGGTGTCCTGTGGGGCCGCGCCGACCATCTCGACGCGATGCCGCCGTGGCAGGGCGGCGGTGCGATGATTGACCGCGTTACGTTCGCGAAAACGACCTACGCCGACGCGCCTGGACGCTTCGAAGCGGGCACACCGGCGATTATTGAAGTGCTCGGTCTCCATGCGGCAGTCGATTATGTCGACGCCATTGGTGTTAATGCGATCCACGCCCACGAAACCGCGCTCGTCGCGCAATGCCGCGATGCTTTGCGTTCGATCAACGCGGTGACGCTTTACGGTCCCGAAGAGTCGGCGGGCATCGTGTCGTTCAATGTTCAGGGTGTCCACCCGCACGACGTCGGCACGATCCTCGACGAAGAAGGCGTCGCAATCCGCGCCGGCCACCATTGCTGCCAGCCGCTGATGACCTATCTTGGTGTGGACGCAACGGCGCGCGCGAGTTTCGGGATTTACAACAATGCCGCCGATATCGATGCGCTGGTGCGCGGGCTGACGCGGGTAAGGAAGTTGTTCGGATGAGAATCGAAGAAGTCGAAAGCGTTGAGTCGCCGCCCAAAGCGCGCGTCGAATTTGAACGGAAACGCGATTACCTCGACGGGTTTCTGCGCGCCGAGCCGCCTAAACTCTCCCCCGAAGAACCCGGCGGTGACTTGTATGAAAAGGTCATCGATGCGCTGAAAGAAATTTTCGATCCCGAAATCCCGGTCAATATCTATGATCTCGGGCTGATCTATGGCGTCGAGGTTGATGAGGGTCATGTGACGGTGTCAATGACGCTGACCACGCCCAATTGCCCGGTCGCCGAAACCATGCCGATGGAAGTCGAAATGCGCGTCGGAGCGGTGCCCGGCGTCGGCGTTGCCGAAGTGAACCTTGTCTGGGATCCGGCTTGGGATCCGGGCAAGATGACGGACGAGGCCAAGCTCGAATTGGGAATGCTATGACCACAACCACCCGCATCCGCCCAGCCGCCTTGACGCTGACCACCAGCGCCGAACAGCGCATTGCCGACTTGATGGCCAAAGCGCCCGCCGATGCGATCGGCGTCAAGCTCTCGACTCCCCGCCGCGGCTGTTCGGGGCTCGCTTATTCAGTCGACTATGTATCCGAAGCGGTCCCGTTCGACGAAAAGATCGAGACGCCCGGCGGCACTTTCTTCGTCGATGGCGGCTCAATCCTCTACCTGATCGGCAGCCGGATGGATTGGGTCGAGGACGACTTTACCGCAGGTTTCGTGTTCGAAAACCCGAATGCCAAGGGCGCGTGCGGTTGCGGCGAGAGTTTTACGGTCTAGAACCCGAACGAATATCGCACCGCCCCGCCAATATCATCGGGCGCGGCCGCGAAATTTCCGGGTTCCTGCCGCCAGTAACTGTTGACCGTCAGCCAGCCCGGCCCAAGCGCGCGGGCATAAACCGCCTCAAGGTCACGTTCGCGGCCCGACGGCGTAAGGCTGATCAGATCAAGACCGGTAAGGGCAATGCCTCCGTTCGTCACGCGTAACGGCTCTGACCAGCGCACCGCCAAACTGTCGTCGCGCGCAAAGATTGCCGTTCGTGTAACGTCAAAGCCTAAGGCTTGCGTCGCAAGCGTCGAATTACCCCGCGCCGCGCCAGCCGGAATGAGCGTCCACCCGCGCCGGAATTCTGCACCCAGCCGCCAGTTGTCCTGCAGGACCAGCGTCGCGCGCGCATCGGCAAACCAGCTCGTTGCGCCACCGCTGCCGAGTCCACCAAGAAAGCGAGCGCCCAGCACGGTTTCGCGCTCGGTCATCCGCGTCAGCCGTCCGGCCAGCGCCAGTGGCCCGACAGTGCCGTCCGCGCCGACCATGACTGATCCGTATCCATAACGCCGGTAACGGTCGCCGCGCGGGCCGGTCTCGCTGCGTTCCCACAGCTGCACGTCACCGGTTTCCGCCGCCAATGTGATGCCAATCCGCCCGACC
>JANOZQ010000400.1:0-7663 GCA_031429555.1 Sphingomonas sp.
GTGTCGGGGTTGGCGCGAATATTCTGGCCAACTTGAGTCACGATGCGGAGGCGGTCGACTGTCGGATTGAAATCAAGCCCCACGCCCGAAATCGTCGGCAGCGGTGGCGTGCCGACGATTGTCGCAACACCCGTCCGCGCGTTGATTGTGTAAAGCTGACCGACGTTGCTGATCGCGTATAGGACGCGCGGCGCGGCGGGGCGGTAGTCGATGCCCGCAATCGTCTGGCCAGCGCCGAGCCCGGTCACCGACACTGATCGCAGAACCGTTCCCGGTGCCGTGCTGTTCACGGTAACAAGTGTGTTGCCCCCGCGTACTGCCTGAACGGTTTGTGCCCATGCGGCACCGGCAGGCATGAACGCCATTACGCTGGCCACTGAGAGAGATGCAATCGACGCCCGAGTTTTCATTCTTTCACCCTTTGAAGATTGCGTTGGCAGTTCGTTTTTCGACTGCAGAAAATTGTTCGTTCCGCCGGCCAAACCTTGCCGGTCAGGCAAGGTTCCTGCTGTTTTTCTTTGACTTTGTGCTGGATTAAAGCGCGGATTTGGCATTTGTCGTCGATCGTGATTGAACCAGTTTAGCCAGCTACGAACGCCCACAGCACTTGGCTTCAATGCATGTCGGAAATTTCTTTAGGAGGAGATATCGGGTGCGCATCTTCCCCGGCATCGGGGCGAGGGCAGCTTCGGGCTTGTCGTGATCGCGTCATGCCGCAGAAAATCGTTCACTCGTATGTCGGATTAAAAATTTATCTTTACGGCCAGAACCTGAACTAAACCGAAAGCCGCCGTCGGACTTGAGCTGAACGAACGGCCGGAATCGTGCCAAACTGCAGCAATGTTGGCGGTGAGCGCCGTTGGCAGTTATCCTGCGCCAAGCACTATTCTTTGCACGGCGAGCTATGGGACATCAGCACTCTTTATTCGTGGGCGCGCGTGCGAGGCCACGAGTCAGCAGATCGCTTGCGATGCCAGCGACTTCATCGGGGTCGCGGTCATCGCCCCACACGCCGTAGCGCAGCCCGAGAAAGACATTCATCCCCATAATCGCCCATGCATGGACGTCATTGATTCCGTCGTGCAGCTCGCTGCGCGCCGCACCCGCTTCAAGCCGCGCCTGGATGCGTGCTGCTGCGCCTTCATAATGCGCGCGATAGGTTGCCGGATCGACAAACTCGGCCTCGTCGATGATCCGGTAAAGTTCGGTATGGCCGCGCGCGAAAGTAATGAAGGACGACAACACCGCACGTTCGCCCGTCAATGCGTCGGCGCTATCCCGCATCGCCGCTGCGCCGACGTCGCCAACGCGCGCGCTCATGTCGCGGACAAGCGCGCGGAACACTGCGTCCTTGCTATCAAAATAAGTGTAGAAACTGCCCAGGGCCACGCCGGCCCGCGCCGTGATAGACACAATCGATGTTTCATGAAATCCGCGCTCGCCAAATTCAATGGCCGCCGCATCAAGGATTGTGCGCAATGTTCGCCGCCCGCGTTCGGTGCGCGGTGTTTTGTCCGAAATTGTGTCGGGCACTGTTGCTTCTGCGCCACGGTTTGCTGCCATCTTTTGCATTCCCTCAATCACAGAGTTGAAACCCGGTTCAACTTTCAGTAAAAGCCTTGTCTAACGAGCGCAAGCATTGGCTTTGCGCCGAACAGGAGAGGCCATCATGACCATCGCACGTTCCGCACGTCTTGCTCTTTACGCCGGTGTCGCACTTTCGGCGATGGCCACCGCGCCGGTCATGGCGCAGGAATCGGGTGCCAGCGAAGAAGGTGCGATCGTCGTCACCGCGCGCCGCCGCGAAGAATCGCTGCTGGATGTGCCGATCGCCATTTCGGCGATCAGCGGTGCACAGCTCGAGCGCACGGGTGCCATCGACATCACAGACATTTCGAACAGCACACCCAACGTGACGCTAGAGACCTCGCGCGGTACCAATTCGACCCTGACCGCGTTCATCCGCGGCGTCGGGCAACAAGACCCGGTTGCGGGTTTCGAAGCAGGCGTCGGCCTCTACCTTGACGACGTCTATCTCAACCGTCCGCAAGCCGCGGTGCTCGACATTTACGATGTCGAGCGGATCGAGGTACTGCGCGGCCCGCAGGGGACGCTTTATGGCCGCAACACCATTGGCGGCGCAGTCAAATATGTAACCAAGCGGATCGGGACATCGCCGTCGCTTTCGCTACGCGGCACATACGGGACAGACAACCAGGCCGATGGCGTCGTGACAGCAGGCTTGCCGATTGGCGACGGCACGGTTCGTGTCGGGGGATCGTTCGCGCGATTGAGCCGTGGCGGCTTCGGCAAAAACCTGACGACGGGGCAGGACAATTACAACAAGGATATTTACGCTGGACGCCTGACCGCAGAAATCCATGCGACCGACGCGTTCATTCGGTTGTCGGGCGACTATACAAAGGATACCAGCAATGCGCGTGGCGGCCATCGGCTGATCCCGGGCCTGTTCACGGGCGCGCCGGTGCTCGCCAATGTCTTTGACAGTCGCGGAGCATTGGTCGCCCCGAAACAGGATGTCAAAAGTTGGGGCGTGTCGCTGTTTGGGGAAGTTAATCCGACCGACTGGCTGACGTTCCGCAGCATTACAGCGTATCGCAAGGACGACAGCGCGACGCCGATCGATTTCGATGCGCTGCCCGCCGTCGATGTCGATGTCCCCGCGTTCTACAATAACGAGCAGTTGTCGCAGGAAGTGCAGTTCCTGATCAACAGCGGCGGGTTTAACGGCCTGATCGGCGCTTATTATCTCAACGCCAAATCGCGCACAGTGTTCGATGTGCGCCTGCCCAATACCGTAACCGCGCTGACATTCGGGAATGTAGACACCGACACCGGCGCGATTTTCGGTGACTTCACCTATGACTTCTCGGATATGTTCGCCGTGTCGGCGGGCGGGCGCTACACATGGGACCGGCGGACGTCGCAGATTCAGCGCAATGTCTATCTTGGCAGCTCACCCTTCTTTGGCGGCACGACGGCACCGATTGTCCGCCAGACTGACTTCCGCGGATCGGCCGATTTCAAGCAGTTCACCCCGCGCGCCTCGGTAAGCTTCAAGCCGTCGCGTGACCACACGCTTTATGCGAGCTGGTCAAAGGGCTTCAAGGGCGGCGGCTTCGATCCACGCGGCGTCGGCACGGCTGCGCCTGACCTGAACGGTAACGGCATCACCGGTGCGGGTGGCGATCAGGACGACATCTACAATTTCCTGTCCTTCGATCCCGAAAAGGTCACGAGCTACGAAGTCGGTTACAAGGCGTCGCTGTTTGACCGCGCACTGACGTTTGCGTTGGCCGGTTTCCATTCGGAATATACCGACGTTCAAATTCCGGGCTCGAGCGGTGCCATTGTCGGCGGCGTCCAGACCTTTATCGGCATCACGACCAATGCGGGCAAAGCACGGATCAACGGCGTTGAATTCGAAGGCAATCTGGTCGCGCGCGATGCATTCGGCGATGGCGACGCGCTCGGCTTGCAGTGGTCAGTCGGCTATATCGATGCCAAGTACACGCGCTTCATCGACGCGCGCGGGATTGACGTAGCCAATCGCCGTGCGTTTCAGAACACACCCGAATGGACGATTAGCGAAACGCTCAGCTATAATACGCCCATCGGCAGCGGCTCGCTCAACGCGTCGACGACACTGGCATTCCGCGCCAAGTCGCAACAGTTCGAAATCCGCACACCGGGGCTCGATCAAGGGGCCTATGCGCTGCTCGATGCCAGCCTCGTCTGGTCATCTGAAAGCGACCGCTTCACTGTTGGTGTCCATGGCCGCAACCTGACCAACCGCCGCTACATCGTCTCGGGCTATAATTTCCTCAGCACCAATCCGGACACAGGCGATTTCAACCGCACAGGTACCGGCGCATTGATCCCAACGCTCGGTCGCGAAGGCATCCTTACTGCATATTATGGCAACCCGCGCCAAGTGTTCGCGACTGTCGGCGTGAAGTTCTAAGGTCTCTCGGTGGCGCCGCCGCGCGAACGGTATCTTGTGTAGACGACAAACCGGGTCGAGAGACAAGCCGATCAAACATGCCTGATGAGCGCGGTACCCACCCGCCGGCGTCGTAAACTTGCGCCGACAGCTGCAAAACCGATGATCATCATCGCCCAACTCGAAGGCTCTGGCACTGGCGCGAAAATGCCGCGCCGCAACACGCTCGCGCCCACACCGCGACCAAGCGCAAGCCCGGCATCATTGTCGAAACGAAAATGGATGCCGCCCCACAGTCGGCTGTTTGCCGCATCCAGCTCGGCTTGGCTCAGGCTCGTGAAAGATCGCGTATCCGTACCGATACTGAACGCGAAACTCTCATCGTCCCCGAAATAGGATTGCAAAATCGTCGATGCGACACCCGAGATGCCCGAATGACCTGAAATATAGGACGGGTGCCCCGGCGAAGCGAACAGCGAATTCCAGCTGGTATCTGCGATCGTTGCGTCGTTGCCGTCAATGTCGCCGAGCTGGATGGCCGTAATCGGCCGCCACAGGCGATAATCATATTTGGCATCGAAAATCGCAATTGAGGCATCCGCTATGCCGGTCGCGAGAGTCGCAAAGACGCCAGCGAAACCGAGTGTGTCGAGCCCCTCATCCTCTGCTACCACCAGACCCGCACGAATCCATGTACCGCCGTTCGAGATGTCCCAGAAAAGCGCACTGTTCGTCTGGTCGAGCGTGCGAGTGAGGCTATTGATCGAACCGATCTCCTTCACTTCGTTATAAGCAGCAGCATATTCGGCACTGCCAAGCGCAGGTGGCGGTCCGACCGGCACCTCGTTCGCCGACGAAAGGACAAACGGCCTGACGTTCCCCCAGGCCGGTAACGCCGCAGCCGCGACGCCCGGCGTCAATCGATAGTCGCCGGGCGCATTTGTCGAGGTATAGGATCCCGGAATAGCTGAACCGTCACCGACGCGATTGGCGATAACCGCCGCCGCATAAGCTGCACCGGTCGCGATTCCGTTGGTCTTGGCACTGCCGCTGCCAATCAGAGCGAGGCTGTCGGCAAGCGAGGTCGCATATTGGGCGCTGTTTGCCGGGTTCAATGCCACCAGCACGTCATGCGCAGCCTGTGCTGCGGCGGCGCGACTGTCCCCGCCGGGTGTGATAACACCCGTTAAATAGCCACGATTGGGGTTCCCGCGCGTTGCGTTGACGGCATCATGCATCGCGATGTTGACCATCGCATAGGCTTTCGCCTGCACCGGCGCGCCCCCGGGTGAAAACGCGGTCGCGAAACGGATTGCGATGTCGTTCCAATACAGGATCGGGTCGCTTGCGATCGTTATCGCAGCGGTTGCGGGCGTCGCTGCAAGCATCGAAGTGCCAAGGACGCAAGATAGCGCAAAGGTCGCAAGACCGCTTCGAGTGCTTTGGTTGTACGAGCGCATGGTCCTAGCTCCCTTGTTCACGAATGGCATGTCCGTCCCGAACCTGAAAATCATTGAAAATGCTTCTCGCGTCGCGTTGCAATCTGTTGCAAGTTGCGGAAATGCGCTGTTCGACGGAGTAGCAGTCATGCTCAATGGCCAGCGTCTCGACGGCTGGAAGGCGATCGCCAACTATTTGGGACGCGAACGCACGACGGCGATTCGCTGGGCAAAAGAACGCGGCCTTCCGGTGCACCGCGTTCCCGGTGGTCAAATCGGCACGGTCTATGCCCTGCGCACAGAACTCGATGCTTGGCTGGACAGTGACGGCATTGCGCCCAAGGCACAGCACGAAATCATCGGCCATGACCACGAACTCACGTCGACTGCCGACCCGCACGGCAAACGGCCAGTTTTAGCGGGTCTAGCTATGGTTTCTATATGCCTCCTCGTTGCCACATGGTGGATGCTCGGACGCACGCCTGCAAAAGCGAAAGCCCCTGTCAGCATCGCCGCTGTTGCGTCCCGAACCGCCAACCCGGAGACAATCCAGTTCGGCCGCGCCCTGACCGCGGACCTCGCGCGCTTCGCCAACGCAAGCGCGACCTTGGCCATTTTCGAGCGCGAGCCGGGTGCAGCACCCGGGACCGAATATGCCGTGCGCACAGAAATCGAGCGTGCGAATGGCAATCTGGTGGTGCAGGCACGTCTGGTTGCGGTAAATAAGGGTGAAATACTCTGGTCCCGGCGATACGAGCAGGCAGGACCGGCGCTGTCGGCGCTGCGCGAACGTGTGGCAGCCGATATCATCGGTGTCCTGCGTTGCAGCTTCGGGGGCCTGGAAGACGAACGATCAAAAGCCCGCTCCGCAGATCTGGCCCACATCATGGCCGTGTGTCAGGCCTTCGAGGATGATGACCAGAACACTGCGAAAGTGCATGCGCGTCAACTCACGGTGGAACGACCCAATCTTGCTCTCGGATGGGCACTGCTGGCAATCGTACAAAGCGGTGTCATGGAGGAAAGCAATTATCTGGCGCGTACGCAGGCTCGAATGAATGCAGCGCGTGCCTTTGAAATAGCGCCCGGAAATGTTGTGACGTCGAAAGCGCGCGCGGCTGTGGCTGCCTCCGGGTTCGTCAGTATCGAAGCGCTCGCGATCATCGATAATGCATTGAAATCGCATCCCGATCACCCTTGGCTTTTGAGCGATCGCAGCATGATCCTGTTTAATCTCGGCTATGTGAAGGCAAGCGTTGCGCCAGCGTTGAACGCGTATCGAAACGATCCCAGCTCGCTTTTTGCTCGTGATATTGCCGTGCGCCGACTGGCGGCTGCCGGCCGTGTGTCAGACGCTTTGCGGCTCCAGAACGACAACGAACGACTTTGGCCGGATCATCCCGTCGCCCTGACCATGCGCACGCGCCTTATCAGCGACATCGATGCAACACGGAAACGCGATCTCGAAGAAATCCAGAAGCAAGAACGCGAGGTGGGCGCCGAGCCCTATGTCGCGTATACGCTCGCGCGCATAAACGAGCGGACCGGTAACCGGCGAGCAGCGCTCGCGTGGCTTGCGCGTGCCCCGGTGAAGGATGCGAACGAGCAATGGTCGCTGCTCTTCTGGCCCGACACAGCGGGGCTGCGCACCGAGCCCGCATTCTTCCTTAAGATGGCAGAACTGGGCCTTGTCCGCTGGTGGGTCACACGCGGCGAATGGCCCGATTTCTGTGCCGAGCCAAACCTCAAATATGCTTGCGCCAGTGAAGCCGACAAACTGCAACTTCGTAAACCGAAGCCCTAAAGACCACAGAGGTATGTCATTTGTTTGATCGAAATTACTTGGCCTTCAGGTTATGATAGCACGAAAATACCCCGATCATGCGACCGCGGTACGTCTTAAATTATTGATTTGATGAGATATTATTGGTTGCGGGAGTAGGATTTGAACCTACGACCTTCAGGTTATGAGCCTGACGAGCTACCGGGCTGCTCCATCCCGCGACACTGTTTGCCGGGAACCGCGCATAAGCGCGGGCGGCCGTTCGGCCTTGCGGAGCGAAAGCCCCGGGGCACTTCGTTTTCAACATTGGAATGGGTTCATACAGAACACCCCAAAACACATATCCGCGCCTGCTACAAAGCCTGGCGACGTCCTACTCTTCCAACGCTTGAGCGGTAGTACCATCGGCGCTGTCTGGTTTCACGGCCGAGTTCGAGATGGGATCGGGTGGGTCACAGACGCTATGGCCACCAAGCT
>JANOZQ010000401.1:0-2052 GCA_031429555.1 Sphingomonas sp.
GCTGGCGCGGGGAGCATGGCGCGTTGCGAGGCAAGCCATGTCTCGGTTCTGAGCGGGAGTTGCGCCAAAGCCGTCGTGGGCAGCGCGGCAGCGTCGGGCAGACGCTCGCCCGGCATCATGACGATGCCAAGCGCGGCGAGCACCATCAGCAGCACGCCAACCATCACGCCCGTCGTGCCGATGGGCAGAATCAAGCCGATGATGAACATGGCGATAAAGATGGCAACGACCGACGCAAAGACCCGCTTTGCCTTTCGCGCTGCCGAACGGCGTTGCGCCGCGCGGACGCGGGCCGAATATTTGGGCGGTGTCGTGACGCGCGTCAGCGTCGCTTCGGCTTTGGCAAGGACTTCGTCGGTGCTGTTCATCACACGGGCGCGAATGGATTGACGGTTTCGCTCGCGCTCAGCCGTGCCTGCGATGCGCCTTCGGCACGGGCGATATAGCCTTTGGACTTTTCGACTTCGTTCGACAGGGCATCGACTGTCGTCTTCATCGAAACCAGCGATTTCGCCTTGAACACATCGATGGCGTCCATCGTGTCATAGATATTCTGGAAGGCGCGTTTCAACGTGTCGAGCGGGATGGTCGAGCCTGCGGCCTGTTCATGGATCGCAGCCGTGTTCTGTTTGAGCAGCGTGCCGGTTGAATCGATGATATTTGCCGTCGTCGTGTTGAGCGCGGTGATCTGCGCGAGAACGAGCCGCTGGTTGGTCATCGCCTGCGCGACTGTGACCGCGGTGCGCAGCGCGGACACCGTCGTGGTCGAAGCGCGGTCGACGCCTTTCACCAGTTCGACGTTGTTTTTCTTGACGAGATCGAGTGCGAGATAGCCCTGCACGGTGACGGCCATTTGTGTGAGCAGATCGGTCGTGCGCTGGCGAACGTAGAACAGCGCGCTTTCGCGGATCGCTTTTGCCTTCGCAGGGTCCGACGCTTCGAGTTCGAACGCCTTGGCTTCGAGTTTAGCGTCCAATGCCTTCGACACATGGATCATCTGTTCAAGGCGGCCCATTGCTGCCCACAGGCTCTGCCGTTCGACCGAAATCGCGGCATTGTCCTTGAGCAGTTCATCCTTGCCCGACGACAGGCGGGTCAGGATCGACGCGATATGCGACTGCGATGATTTATAACCATCGAAATAATTGCGCATCTTGTTGCCGAACGGGATGATCCCGAACAGCTTTTTGGGCGCGAGCAGATTGCCCTGCTTGCCCGGATCAAGATCCTCGATCGTGCGACGCAGTTCGGCCAAGTCGGTGCCGACGCCGCCTTCCTTGTCCATCGCGCGGACGGGGCGGTCGAGAAAGCGGTTCGACTGGCCCGCAGCTTCGGCGATTTCGCGGCGGCCCATGTCGCTGATCTGGTCAACGCGCTTGCCGAATTCGGGCGAGTTGACGTCCTGCGCGGCGAGTTCTTCGACGAACAAATCGGCCTTGGCTTCGAGCGCCGTGCGCTGGGTATCGTCGAGCGGGACCAGGCCACTGGCCTTTTCGGGCGATACAGTCACAACGGGTTCGGGCGCGGTCAGCACGAGGTCGGCAGGTTCAGCAAGTTGGGTGGCCATGCGCGTTGATTCCTGTTGTCGTTCCAAACAAGATAGGCGCGACACTGTGTGTTATTCAAGTGACACGCTGAACGCAGCCTTGCCGCATTGCACAAAATCCACTAGGCGCGCGGCTTACTTTCGATTTCAGGACACCTCATGAGCCTCCGCAATGTGGCCATTATCGCGCACGTCGATCATGGCAAAACGACCCTTGTTGACCAGTTGTTCCGCCAGTCGGGCACGTTCCGCGACAACCAGCGCATCGAAGAGCGCGCGATGGATTCGAACGATCTGGAAAAGGAACGCGGAATCACGATTCTGGCGAAGTGCACCAGCGTCGAATGGCATGGGGCCCCCGGAAGCGCGACTGAGGGCGTCGATACGCGGATCAACATTGTCGATACGCCGGGCCACGCCGACTTCGGTGGCGAGGTCGAGCGTATCCTGTCGATGGTTGACGGCGTCATCCTGCTCGTCGATGCGTCCGAAGGCGCGATGCCGCA
>JANOZQ010000402.1:0-2362 GCA_031429555.1 Sphingomonas sp.
TGCTCGACCGAGCGCAGGCCATGCGTCGAGACGCGCAGCTTCACTGATTCGCCCAGCGTATCCGACATCAGCGTGACGTTCTGCAGGTTGGGCAGGAACGTGCGCTTGGTCTTGTTATTGGCGTGGCTGACGTTGTTGCCAACCATGCGACCCTTGCCGGTCAATTCGCAAATGCGCGCCATCGTGATACGTCCTGAATGTTCGGTTGTTCGGAAAGAGGGCGCGCCTAACGGTAATCGCCGCTTTCGTCAACCGCTGTGCTTCGTCTAAGCGCAGAGGATGGCATTTCCGCTTCCCGATCCCATGCGCCGTGCGCTTGATATTGCCAAGGCGGCGGCGGTTCAAGGAGAAGTGCCTGTCGGTGCCGTCATCGTGCATAATGGTGAAATCATCGCCACCGGCGCCAACGCAACCCGCTCGGGCCATGACCCCACTGCCCACGCCGAAATCGTCGCGATCCGTGCTGCCTGCGCCACCCTGAATACCGACCGCCTTCCGGAGTGCGACCTGTGGGTCACGCTCGAACCCTGCGCCATGTGCGCGGGTGCTATCGCCCATGCCCGCATCGCCCGGCTTTACTATGCCGCCCCGGATCCCAAAGGCGGCGGCGTCGAACATGGCGCGCGCGTCTTTGCGCACCCGACATGCCACCACCGACCCGACATCACCACAGGATTGGGTGAAGCCGAATCGGCGGCATTGCTCAGGTCATTTTTCGCCGAGCGGCGTTAGCTCCGCACGTCGCTTTCGCGCACTGGGACAATCTTTATCTCGACGCGACGGTTGGCCTGTTTACCCATCTCGCTCGTATTGTCAGCAACCGGCTGGCTCGCGCCAAACCCCTGCGTCGCCATCCGCGCCGACTGGACGCCGCGCGTCGTCAGATAATCGGCAACCGAGCGCGCCCGGTTCTGCGACAACGGGATATTGATCCCGTCATTGCCTGTCGAATCCGTGTGCCCGTAAACGTCGATGTACGTCTTTTCGTACGACGTTAGCGTCTGCGCCACCTGATCCAGCGTCGTGCGGAATTGCGGCTGGATCGCCGACTGGTTCGTCGCAAAGGTTACGCCCGACGGCATGTTAAGCACCAGATTGTCCCCGTCGCGGATGACCTGGACATCCGTTCCCGCCGTCTGCGCCCGCAGCTTCTTTTCCTGCGCATCCATATAGGCACCGATGCCCGCGCCCGCGATGGCACCAATCCCGGCACCGACAATCTTTTCGGTCCGGTCATTGCGCCCGCCGAGCAGGTCACCGAGCAGCAAACCCGCCGCCGCACCGCCGACGCCGCCAATCGCCGCCTTCGATATGCGCCGGCTGCCGGTATTTGGATCGGTGACACAGGCGGTTGTGGCGAGCAGTCCACTGATCAGGACGGCGCTGGTTATCTTCGAAATCATGATATTCTCCCTTGCGACCATTGCCGATAGAACGGCAACTTGGTGTCATTGTTCCGCATCCGTCTTGAACGGCGGATGATCCGCCTGTTGTGCAATCGACAGAAACCGTTCAATCATGGCGGTGCGCCATGGCACCACTCCCCCTGCATCCCTATCCTTGGTCCGACGTTGCGATCATCCTCGCGCTGGTCGCACTGAACGGCGTGTTCGCCATGTCCGAACTCGCCATTGTTTCCGCGCGCAAGCCCCGGCTTGAGGCTCTGGCGCGCAAAGGCAGCAGTGGCGCACGCATCGCTCTTGAGCTTGGCGCAGATCCCGGCCGGTTCCTCTCGACGGTGCAGATCGGTATTACCCTGATCGGCATTATCGCTGGCGCCTATTCAGGTGCCAGCCTTGGCAGCCCAACGGGTGAGCGCATCGCCCGTCTTGGCGTCGATCCCGCAACCGCGCAGGCACTTGGCTTTGCGATTGTCATCGGCATCACGACGTTCCTGTCGCTCGTCATCGGCGAACTCGTCCCCAAACAATTTGCGCTAAGGGCACCCGAACCGATTGCTGCGACAATGGCACTGCCGATGGTCTGGCTTGCCAAAGCCACTGCGCCGTTGGTCTGGCTGCTCGACCAGTCAAGCGCACTCATCTTTCGCCTGCTCCGCATGAACCGCGAATCCGAAAGCCATGTGACGGCCGAAGAACTTCATCTGATTGTGGCCGAGGCCAGCAAATCGGGCGTCATCGAAGAATCCGAACGCGCGATCATTTCGGGTGTTGTCCGCCTCGCCGACCGGCCGGTGCGCGAAGTCATGACTCCGCGGACCGAAGTCAACTGGATCGACGTCGATGCCGATCATGACGCCCTGCTCGACGTCCTGCGCACGCTGCCGCACAGCCGCATGCTGGTCGCGGAGGGAACCGTCGATAAAGTGATCGGCGTGGTGCAAGCGCGCGATATCGTCGCC
>JANOZQ010000403.1:0-4402 GCA_031429555.1 Sphingomonas sp.
TCGTTTCAATGGTTCGGGCTTGCCGATGCCCGTAAACGGATGCCGTTGGCATTCAAGCATTAGTGCGTTGATACGCGCTAAAGTCTTTGTGTCTTCAGCCTGCCAACCGAGATAGTCTTGCCAAGCGGCCAGCCGAAAAACGACGTTCAAGGAGAAATTAGCTCGTGCACTTCACCGCGACCGGCATCAAGCTCCTTGATACCGTCCATCAGGTGCTTCGCATTGGCGGGCGACGCCAATAGATAAAGCGTTTCCTCCATCCCGGCCCATTCGCTTTCGGAAATGATCACAACACCTTCCCCCCGTTGCCGCGTGATCGCGATCGGGGCGCGGTCGGCGACGACTTTGTCGATCACCGATTTTAAATTCTCGCGGGCTTCGGAGTAGCTGATGGTTTGCATGCACTTTCATTGGACAATAATCTGTCCAATGTCAATTATCATCCCCCCGTCGCCACCGGCACCGCTGGCGTATCGGGCACAAGTTCCATCACTTCGATGCGCGCGTCTTTTGATTGCCACGGGCTGACCAGCCGCCAGCGGAAATCGCCGACGCGTTCGATCACGCCGCTGCGGTCGCGTTGCGGTTGCGTGCCGTAGGCAGGGGCGGGGACGCCGGGTTTGGCGGCGGTTGCGCCAAGGAAGACAAGCCGCGTGTCGCCATCATCCCATAACCGGCCCGCAGGCAGGTCGCTGCCGGTGGCCTTGATAAAGACCAGCAGCGATTCCTCGACCGAAACAAAGCAGGTGAAGGGTTTGAACGTCTGGAACGCATTGCCCCGTCCGCTGTTGCCAAAACCCAGCTTGATGACGCGGCAGCGATAGGTGCCGGGCGGCAAGGCGGGGCGGGGCAGGGCACCGGCGGGATCGAGCAGCGGCCCTTCCTTGTCGATGTCGCCCCCGTGGCGACGCGCGCGTGCTTCCTTCAGGCCGTCGGCCCACGCGACGTCGATCCGCCCGATCCGGTCGAGGTCAGTGGTCGTCGCCACTTGTTTCCAGTCGGTCGGTAACCCTTGCGGGTCGGGCGCAGGCGCAACCTCGACAGAAGCGCCGATGGCTTTCGGGGACGGCGTTCGCGCGCACGCCAAAAGGCTCGTCGCAAGGAGCAGGAGAGCGGCACTTTTTGCGGGGGAAATCATGTCCGTTCCTTATATCCATTCGATGCACCAAGCGCGCATCCAAACCTTAACAAGAGGTAAATGACAAAGGTTAACGAAAGGTTATTATGGCGGATGTTGGACTGAAAGCTAGGTACCGCGATTGGTGGTGAAATCGACGGCTGCACCGCTTTTGGTGGCGGTGACCGAGGCCCGGAATGCTGCGCCATCGCTTGCACGGATGCCAAGGATCGCATTGCCGCTATCCGAAATGACAAACCCCTTTTTCCGGTAGAAGGCATGAACCTCCGCGGCGGGTCGCGGCACGCTGTAACGGACGATGCGCAGGTTGCAGGTGGCGGTATTGCTCCCCGCAGCTTCGCTGACCGTGGCCGTGGCGGGCAGGGGCAAGTCAGCGGGAAGCTGTGCCATCCATGCAAAGGCATAATCGATTTTGGCATCGCATCCGGCAAAGGACTTTTCGCGGACCAATGCGGCGGCGATCTGCCCCAGCGTCTGCGCATGTTCGCCGCCGTCGATACCTGTCGGAATGCCGATCGCGCCGCCGCGGTCCTGCAGTGCAAGGCGGGGGTCGGCCATGATCGGATCATTGAGCGCGTCCGTGATCGCCGGATCGGTTTCATTGACGGGCGTATCGGGCGTTGCGGTCCCGCATGCTGTTAGCAACAGGAACAGGCCGAGCGCCCGCATCAGATTGCGGTGATCGTCAGCGGCAGGCCATCGCGGGGCTTGGGGATCGGCCATGCCTGCCACTTCTTGCCGCTGGTTTCGGGCAGGTCGATGCGGTGGTTGCGCAGGATGTGCCACATGAGGATTTTTGTCTGCATATAGGCAAAGTGCAGCCCCAGACACATATGCGCGCCGCCGCCGAACGGCACCCAGGCATATTTATGCCGCCCCTTCGATGCCTCGGGGGTGAAGCGCATCGGATCGAACTTTTCGGGCTCGGGCCAATATTCGGGCATGTGGTGGACGTGCGAGATCTGGATACCGACGAAGGTGCCGACCGGGAAATCATAGCCGCCGAACGAGAAGGGTTTGAGCGCGCGGCGCGGCAGCGAGGGCACGGGCGCCATGAAGCGCAGCGATTCCTTGAACGCCATTTCGGTCAACGTCAGGTCGCCGAGCCGGTCGTAAGGCAGGTTGTCGTCATTGATGCCGAGCCCGTCCATTTCCGCGCGCAGCTTGTCCTGCCATTCGGGGTTTTGGCCGAGCAGCATGACCATCGAGCTTGCCGACGAGGTGATCGTGTCATGCGCCGCCATCATCAGGAAGTTCATGTGGTCGACAATCGCGGCATCGCTCAGATAGCTGCCGTCTTCGTTGGTCGTGCGGCAAATCTGGCTGAACATATCGTTTGCAGTGCCCGCGCGACGTTTAGGCACTTCCTTGCCGAAATAATCGACCAGATATTTGCGGCCAGCCACGCCGCGCGCCATTGGCGTGCCCGGGATTGGCGCGCGTATCGGGGTGACCGATGCCTGCACCATATCGACGAAAGCCTTGTTGATTTTGGCGGCTTCGGGACCGAACGGAATGCCCAGAAAAGATGTGGCCGCGAGATCGAGAGTCAGTTCCTTGATTGCCGTATAGAAATTGATCGGTTTGCCCGACCATTCAGCGATCCGCGCCTTTATCCCCGCGTTCAGGGCATCCGCATACAAGCGCATCGGTTCGGGCTTGAACGCGACCGCAAGGATGCGGCGGTCGGCACGGTGCCTGTCGCCGTCGATCAGCATCAAACCGCCGGGGAACAGCTGGTTCAGCGTCACGCCCCATCCCTGTTCGGACGAAAACACCTTGTCCTTGTCGAACAGGACAAGTTCGTTTGCGTCGGCTCCGATCAGGTGGACAAAGCGTCCGCCAAAACTGTTCGCGCGATAAACCGGACCGTATGCCGCGATCATTTTCTCGGTAAATGCCGGCGGATCAGCGAGCTGCTCGAGCGTTGTCCCGATGATAGGCCAGCCGTCCTTGCCCGGAATATGATCGACGTCCTGCCCCCGCTCGGGTGGCAACCAGTGCGGATTGGCAGGAAATGTGTCAGCGCGCGGCATCGGATGATCCTCTCGATTTCCCGATACCTAAGCGCCTTTAGGTTTCAGTTAAAGACCGAGCACGCGCGCTGTGATCAGGCGTTGCCCGGCTTTCTTGACCGCGTCGATCAGGACGTTTTTTCGTTTGGCGGTCTGGTTGCAGAAATTCGGCGCCTGCGACGCCGTGACGGCTTTCGAATTGGCAGCAGTGTCGAGCACCAGGAACTGTTCGCTCGGCAGGGCATTTTGCGCAGCCTGCCGTGCCAGCGTCAACGCCAGGGTTTCGGATGGCGCAAGCGTTACTTTATTGGGGCAGGTATCCGCCGCTTTCTGAACTGTCGCGCCGTTACCGAGCACGACTTTGGCAAGATCGCCAAGACCAAGCGCATAGGCTGGTGTCGTCGACAATATCGCAGCAAGCGCCACCGCTCTGAATTTGATTCTCATCATATTTCCCCTCACTACTGCACCCACGTGGCATATTGTTGCAGGAGTTGCGGCCAAATCCAAGAGCGCTTGACGGCGCTGCGAACTCCGTGTCAAATCGCCGTATTAGTTGCTCAATACAGAGGCTTCCCCCATCATGCGCTCGCTTGCTCTCGCTCTGGTTCTTGCTGCACCCGTTCTGCTTATCCCGACAGTGTCTATCGCCCAAACCGCGCCAAAGATTTTGACCCCGGCAGAAAAGCTGCGCAAACTTTTCGTCGACAGCGATGAAGCCTCGCTCAAGCGCAACCCGCTGAATGCGTTGTTCCGCGGCGATTTGCGATATGCTGACCGGCTTGGCGACTTCGGGACCGAAGCGTCCTTCAATGCCGAACGGGCAGCGGGGCAATCCGATCTGCAAGCGCTTCGCGCCATTCCGCGCGCGCAACTCAGTGCGACTGACAAAATCGCTTATGACGTGTTCGAAGCACAGACGCTCGATGGCCTGAAAGGGCTAACGCCTGAAATTCTCGCGCTCACCAAAGTGCGTCCCATCAACCATTTTTACGGTTTCCACACTTTCTATCCGACCTTTGCCAGCGGAAAGGGCGCAGCACCGTTCAAGACTGTTGTCGATTATGACAACAACCTGAAGCGTCACAAAGAATTTGTCGCCCTCATCGACCGCTCGATTGGCCGGTTCCGCGAAGGCATGGGCACCGGCGTTGTCGAAACCAAGCTGACCATCCGCAACGTCATCGAACAGCTTGATGCCCAGTTGAAGCAGACGCCTGAAGAGTCGCCCTATTTTGCCCCCGCCAAG
>JANOZQ010000404.1:0-1998 GCA_031429555.1 Sphingomonas sp.
GGCGACGACGTCTACCGAGGGCATCTTGACGCCACGATAGGGCGCGCTTGATTTGGGCAGGCTGGCAAGATCGAACACCGGCGTGCTCGATTGAACCCGCGCGCGGCGTTCGGCGGCAAGTTGCGGGGGCAACTTCTTGTCCGACTTCACATTCAGGATCGCGTTGCCGGTATCGGGGGTGAGCGTCACGCCGAGCCAGCGCGATAATGCGACTGTCGAGACGCACCAGCCCTCGGGCGCGTCGCGAATGTCGTCTGGCGCGACTTTGCGCCGTGAGTTCATGATTTGTTCTTCACCGGTGCCACGATCAATCGTTAGCGTGTGACGCTCGTCATAGGCCCAGCCAGTTGCGCGGCGCGACTGTTTGTCGAGGCGGACCGAAATATCGAGCGCCATGATCACATCAGCAAAGTCAACGCAAACACCGGTTGGCGTTTGATAACCTCGCACCCCGTCGCCAAGGCGATATTGATTGAGGCGAACGTCGAACAGCAACGCATCATCCGCTGTCGCGGTCCACGCGTCAGCGCGCACCGGCGATGCCGATACCATCATGGCCAGCGCCGCGAGGGCCTGGCTTGCTTGGGTAAAAATGCGGCGCATCGAGTGCGTCCGGTCCTGTGATCCCTAGCGGATTACGACCTGTGCTTCGGCGATGGTGCCGCCGCCGGTATCATTGTCTTCGAGATATTCGACTTTGGTGGGGCCGGAAAGTTGCGCCGCAACTTCGGGCGGGATGGGCAGTGTTACAATACGGCTGGCGACTTCGGTATAGACCGCGATCCCGCGCGCTTCATAAATCGGCTTGGCCACACCCGCCTTGGTCACGCGGATGCGGCCATAGGTCGAACGGTCGCCGCTGCGTGCAAGCGTGAACGAGATCGCATCGACCGCGGGCTCGTCACCGGGCTTTGCTTTCGCGGTTAGTATCTGGTTATTGGTCGGGTCAATCTTGACCTTTTGCACGCCCGAAATGGCCGCAGTGACTTTCAGGGTGCCTTTGCGCACGATGATCGGAATTGTGACGCCATAAATTGGCGTCAGCGCAATCGAGACGCCCTGGGCTGGCCCAGATGTTGCGGGCACAGCAGCGGTCGCATCAGGAATCGCACGGAACAGGATGTGCGCGCGATACTCGCCATCGGGAAGGTCGGCGGGGGCACGAACACCAATGCGGATCGCCTGCGGCTGGTTTGGTGCGAGCGTGACGCGGCGCGGCGCATAGCTGATCATCGCGAGCGTCGATTTCTCCTTGTCGGTCGCGGCGTCGGGCGCAACATCCTCGACCTGACCCGATGGCAACATGCGTTTGAGTTCCATCGAAATGCGATAGGTGGCGGGCTGCGTCCCGACATTGTTCAAAAACACTTCGGTCCCGCGCGGTCCATCGAGCACAACACGCGTCGGCGCGACGAGAAGGTCACCCGCAGCCAGCGCCGGAAAGGATATGGTGCAAAGTGAAAGCGCAATGATACGCGGCGCAAATCTGAACATGGGCTGGTCCCTGAAAACGGTCATCGCAACTATGGCTTAACAAGGTTTATTTTCCGCTAACCTTTGCCGCAAAACGAAAGGCCCGCCGGTGACGTATCACCGGCGGGCCTCACGCAAAGCCTTCGTGTTAAGCGGAGGGCTTATTGATAGTTTACGGTCACCGTGAAGTTACCGGCATAAGCGCCGTCAGGCTGGTTCGCGCCAACGGCGAGCGTGCCGCCAACCGTGAACGTGTTTGCAGCAGCCAGTGTCATCAACGCGGTCGACGAAACAAGCGTCGACGACATGTTGTTCGCGCCCGATGTCAGGGTGACCGTTGCAGGCACCGAAACAGTGGCCACCTGACCGATCGTGCCGACAACGCCGAACGATGCAGCTGTGGCTGTGCCCGTGCAGACGAGGCCAACGCCGCACGTGCGCGCACCGGCTGGTGTAACGATCACAGTCGATGCCGCGGCACCGGTGACGATCACGGCATAATCGAGATCGGTGTTCTTGGTCACA
>JANOZQ010000405.1:0-2403 GCA_031429555.1 Sphingomonas sp.
CGCGTGTCGGAAAGCCAGTTCACGTCCGATTATGGCGGTGCCTGGAAAGCGATGACCTATCGCAACAAAGTCGACGGATCGACCAATGTTGTCCTGCAAATGGGGCGGGTTTTGCCCGACACGCCGACATTGGTGCGCATGCACAGTATTTCGATTTTCGCTGATCTGCTGGGGCAACAGGGACCACGCAAGCGTGCGCTTCAGCGATCAATGGTCGAGATTGGCAAAGCGGGCGCAGGGCTGATCGTGCTGCTGATGCCCAACGATCCCGAAAGCCTGACGCGCGAAATCGGCGGCACACCGCGCACTGAAATGGACCTGCGCAGCTATGGCATCGGCGCGCAGATACTGGCGGATCTGGGCGTGCATGACATGACACTGCTGACGAATGCACATCGCAATGTGATTGCGGTCGAGGGCTATGGGCTCAATATTGTTGGCGAGCAACCTATTCCGGAGGCGTAAAGGACCCAACCATGAAATTGTCATTTTCGTTTAGTTTGCTTCTGACGGGCTTCATGGCTTCGGCGCATGCTGAAACTCTAATCTGCTCGTTCGAACAGAAACAAATTTGCAACGGCGGACGACCCTGCGAAGTAATATCTGTAGGCGAGAATTGGTCGGCGGTCTGGATAGATCGCAACAAGATTGCTCGTTGCGAAGGCGAAAAGTGCGACTTCTACGATATGACCGCTAGCGGCGACTACAAGGGCTTTAGAACATATGAGGCACCGTCACGAGGCATGTTTATTAAGATCGGTCCTGATGGCGCTGCGATGGAAGTTGCGAGCCTTGCAACGATGGCAGTTATCTCGCACGGGCGCTGCATCAAAGGCGACCAGCCTTCTAATGGCAAATAGGATTTGAAATGGCCAAACTCCTCATCGTCGAAGCGCGGTTTTACGATCATCTGAACGACCTCCTATTGGAAGGCGCGCGGGCGGCGATCGAGGACGCGGGCCATGGGCATGATAGGATTACCGTGCCCGGTGCGCTCGAAATACCCGGCGCGATTGCGCTGGCGGCGGAAAGCGGGCGCTATGACGGCTATGTCGCGCTGGGGGTCGTCATCCGCGGCGAAACCTATCATTTTGAAATTGTCGCGGGCGAAAGTGCGCGCGGTATCATGGCGCTGACAATGGATGGTCTGGCCATCGGCAATGGCATTTTAACTGTCGAGAACGAAGTGCAGGCACTGACCCGCGCCAAGCTAACCGAAAAAGACAAAGGCGGCGAGGCAGCGAAAGCGGCGCTGTCCATGATGGCGTTGAAGGCGCGTTTTGGATGAGCGCCTACCCGGTGGTCGAAACCGAAAACCTGATTTTGCGGGTGCCAGAGGCTTCGGACCTCGACGGCTGGACGATCATGAACTCGGACGAGGAAACGATGCGCTTTATTGGCGGTGTCGCATCGCGCGCAGAGACATGGCGGCAGCTCTGCACCATGCGCGGCGCGTGGGACATTCGCGGCTATGCGATGTTCTCGGTCATTGAGCGCGCCACCGGCGCATGGGTCGGGCGGATCGGGCCGTGGATGCCGGAGGGCTGGCCGGGCGAGGAAGTTGGCTGGGGCGTATCATCGGCGTTTGCGGGCAAGGGCTATGCCTATGAAGCCGCTGTCGCGTCGATGGACTATGCCATCGATGTGCTGAAATGGCCGTTCATCATCCACACGATTGACCCCGAAAACATCCGGTCGATCAAACTGGCGGAGCGGCTCGGCTCGGCCAATGGCGGACCGACGAAATTGCCGACGCCATTCGAAAACGCGCGCGTCGATGCGTGGGGCCAGAGCGCCGATCAGTGGCGGGCACGGCGCGCATAGGTCTGTGTCCCCCGCGTCATGACCACATCGTCAACGGCAATGGCATCGACGGCATAATCGGGCTGTGCATCGAGGGCGGTATAGACCGGTGCGAAATCGGTTTCGACAGTGGTGCGGAGTAGCTCGTCAAACGACGGAATGACGAAATAGGTCTGTTGATAATCGTCGATCCGGTAGTCGGTGCGCATGACGCGCTTCAGGTCAAAGCCGATGCGGTTGGGGCTGGAATCGTCGAGCGCGAACAGGCTTTCACCGTGGCTGGAAACGATACCCGAGCCGTAGATGCGGAGCGCTCCCGATTCCTTCACAAGTCCGAACTCGACGGTATACCAGTAAAGCCGCGCGAGCCGCTTGAGTGCGCCGAGCGATCCTGCGCGCTGTCCACCTTTCCCGTAAGCCACCATATAATCGGCGAACACCGGATCAGCGAGCATCGGGACATGGCCGAACACGTCATGGAAGACGTCGGGTTCCTGAAGATAATCGAGCTGGTCGGGCCGCCGGATGAAATTGCCCGCAACGAAAACGCGGTCGGCGAGGCAATCGAAGAAGACATCATCGGGGATGAGTCCCGGTACC
>JANOZQ010000406.1:0-8636 GCA_031429555.1 Sphingomonas sp.
AACATCGGGACAATCGGCAATAACGCAGCCTGTGACGACAGATCGAAAATGCTCGGCGCGATTTCGGCCATTGCATGCAACATGGTCGAGCGATGCTCATACAGCACGCCTTTCGGATTGCCCGTCGTTCCGCTGGTGTAACACAGCATGCAGGGCTCGCGCTCGTCCCCGACATGCCAGTCATATGCGCCGTCCTGCGCAGTAATCAGCGGCGCATAATCGCTATCGAAACACACATAATGCTCGACCGTCGTCAGATGTGGTTTCAATCGTTCGATCACCGGCGCGAACACCAAATCATACATCAGCACCCGGTCTTCGGCATGGTTGATGATGTAGATCAATTGTTCATCAAACAGGCGGATATTGAGCGTGTGGATCACCCCACCCATACCAATCGCGCCATACCAAGTCGTCAGGTGACGGTGGTGGTTCATCGCAAAAGTCGCGATCCGGTCGCCCGGCTGCATTCCCATGGAAACAAACGACTGCGCCAGTTTGCGCGCCTCCATCGCGACGCCGGCCCAGTTCGTTCGCTCGATGCTGCCATCAGCCCAGCGCGTCACGATTTCGCGGCGACCATTCTCGCGCGCGGCATGATCAATCAAATGGGTCACGCGCAGTGACCAGTCCTGCATGGCACCAAGCATTTTTTTCTCCTTGGAAACGCAATCTACGCGGTCAGGACACCAGCGCAAGCCGTGGCGGTTCGGCATTGGTCAGCGATACACTGACCACACCCGCAATCTCGCCCACCGCATCGGCCAGCTCGCCATCGATGAGGAAGTCGCGGCCGAGCAAAATCGTTGCCTCGCGCCCCTCGCCGAGCATCGCCCGAACGACAATATCGCTACGCCCGCCCCGCGCCCCCGACAGCGCATCTGCCAGCCGTGCCAGTGCCAGTGGATCGTTCACAACAATCTCGGCCTTCAACCGCGCGCTTCCGGCCAATGATTCCAGCGGTTGCAATCGCCGGATCGTGACTCGCGGTGTTTCCTCGCCCGGGCGCCGGTCAAGCTCGACATTGATCAACGCACAACCGCCGAACTGCGCCGCGTTTTCGATGTCTTTCTGTGCGCTATCGTCAAAACAGGTCACCTCGAACGAACCGCTCGGGTCGGACAGTGTCGCCATCAGGTAACGATTGCCCTTCGCCGACGTCCGCCAGCGCACACTTTCGACCAGTGCCGCCATGACTGCCGTTGTCCGCGATCCGTCAATCGGCGCGGGCTGGTTGCAGATCACCGAGAAGTTACGCGCCCCGTGCGCCGCCGCGACATGCGCGTAACGGTCCACGGGATGTGCCGAGAAATAGAAACCGAACGCCTCCTTCTCCGCATTCATCCGCTCGCTCAGGCTCCAGACGGCGCTTGTCGGGATTTGTACGGTGGCAACGGATGCTGCCCCTTCGCCAAACAAACCGCCTTGCCCACTCGTCCGGCTGCTCTCCGCCGAGCTTGCCACCGCAAGGATTGTTTCGGCAACGGCAAACACCCCTGCCCTGTTCAGCGACAATGTATCGAACGCACCGCCACCCGCCAGGCTTTCCAACTGCCGCCGGTTGATCAGCTTCGGACTGATCCGCCCCGCAAGATCGTCGACAGACTTGAACGGACCATTCGCCGAACGATCCCCGCACAGCTGCGCCATCGCCCCTTCGCCAACATTCTTAAGAGCCCCAAGCGCATAGCGCACTGCCAATCCTTCATCACCTTCCTCGACGGTAAAGTCCGCTTCGCTCGCATTGATGCACGGCGGTAGCGCGCGCACTTTCATCCGCCGCATGTCATCGGCAAAAATCGCCAGCTTGTCGGTATTCGACAAATCAAACGCCATCGACGCGGCAAAGAAATCTTCGCGGTAATGCGTTTTCAACCACGCGGTCTGATACGCCAGCAACGCATATGCCGCCGCGTGGCTTTTGTTGAAACCATATCCCGCAAACTTGTCGATCAGATCAAACAGTTCATTTGCCTGACGCGGTGCAATATCGTTAGCGGCACAGCCTGCCACAAACCCCGCACGCTGGTCGTCCATTTCCTTCTGGATTTTCTTGCCCATCGCGCGGCGCAGCAAGTCGGCATCGCCCAGCGTAAAGCCCGCCAATATCTGCGCGGCCTGCATCACCTGTTCCTGATAGACAAAAATCCCGTAGGTTTCCGATAGGATCTCTTCGAGCAACGGATGCGGAAATTCGACGTTGGCCCGCCCGTTCTTGCGGTCCCCGAACATCGGAATATTGTCCATTGGCCCCGGTCGATACAGCGAGACTAGCGCGATAATGTCGCCGAAGCCCGTTGGTCGCACGGCCGCCAACGTCCGCCGCATCCCTTCGGATTCAAGCTGGAACACGCCAACCGTGTCGCCCTTTTGAAGCAACGCATAGACCGCCTCGTCATCCCAACCGAGATTATCGAGGTCAGGCCGGTGCCCCTCACGCGCTTCGATCAGGTTCAGCGCCCGCTGCAACACCGAAAGGGTCTTCAGCCCCAGAAAGTCGAACTTCACCAAGCCTGCCGCTTCGGCGTATTTCATGTCGAATTGCGTCACCGGCATATCCGACCGCGGATCGCGATACAGCGGCACCAGCCGGTCGAGTGGTCGGTCACCGATAACAACCCCGGCAGCATGTGTCGAGCTATGCCTCGGCAACCCTTCCAGCTTCATTGCGAGGTCGAATAGCCGTCGCACATCCACCTCGCTTTTATAAGCCTGTGCTAGCTCGGAAACCCCGTTCAGCGCGCGCTTCAAATCCCACGGATCGGTCGGATGGTTCGGGACCAGCTTTGCCAGCCGGTCGACCTGCCCGTAACTCATCTGGAGCACGCGCCCGGTATCCTTGAGTACAGCGCGCGATTTCAGCCGCCCAAAGGTGATGATCTGCGCCACATGGTCGCGGCCATATTTGCCCTGCACATAGCGGATCACTTCCTCACGCCGGGTTTCGCAAAAATCGATGTCGAAGTCGGGCATCGACACGCGCGACGGATTGAGAAACCGCTCGAACAACAACCCCAGTTTAAGCGGGTCGAGATCGGTAATTGTCAGCGCCCACGCCACAACCGATCCAGCGCCCGATCCACGCCCTGGTCCGACGGGAATGTCGCTAGTCTTCGCCCATTTGATGAAATCGGCAACAATCAGAAAATAGCCCGGAAATCCCATGCCAATGATGACATCAAGCTCGAATTCGAGCCGTTCGCGATACGCCTCACCATCCGCGCCGGGAATCTTCTCAAGCCGCGCTTCCAACCCGATCCGCGCATCCACGCGCAACTGCTCGGCCTCGGCGACCGTATCCCCGGCAAGACTTGGCAGGATCGGATCGCGTGCAGGCGCTGCAAACGCGCAACGCTGCGCCAACACCAGCGTATTTTCCAGCGCCTCGGGCAAATCGTCGAACAGCCGTTTCATCTCGTGCGACGGTTTCATCCACGCGTCGGGTGACGACTTCGCGCGGTCGTCGCTGTCGACATAGGCCGACGCCGCGATGCACAGCATCACGTCGTGTGCGGCGTGGAAATCCTCCTGCGCAAAGCAGGTCGGATTGGTCGCAACGAGCGGGAGGTCATAGCCATCGGCCAGCGCAACCAGATGCGGCTCGGCCTTTCCCTCAACCGCATCGAGCCGACGCGCAATCTCGACATACAGCCGGTTCGGAAAAATCGAGCGGAGCTGGTCGGCGTAATCGGTCGCTGCCTGATGCTGCCCTTCGGCAAAAAGTTTGGCCAGAGCGCCCTCTGCTCCCGCTGTCAGCGCGATTAATCCATCGGCGCGAGCAGCCAATGTTTCAAACGACACATGCGCCGGCTCTTCGATTGGTCGATCAAGATGCGCCGCCGAAACCAAGCGACACAAATTGTCATAACCCACAGCATCCTGCGCATAAAGCGCCAGCCAGTCATAGGCCGCCGGAGCGCCCTGCGGCACATCAGGCCGCGCAACGCACAGAAACGCGCCGATAATCGGCTGCACCCCGGCTTTCGCGCAGGCTTCCGAAAACGGCATGACACCGTACATGCCGTTGCGGTCGCAAATCGCTGCTGCCGGAAACCCCAGTTCGCGCGCCCGCTTGGCAATGTCTTTGGGGTCGATTGCCCCTTCGAGCATTGTGTAGGCAGAGAAAATACGAAGCGGGACAAAGGGCGCGTGCGACATGGCTAACCGTGGACGCATACACTCCGTGATTCAACGATTCGTAACGCTTACTCGAGCAATTTCTCGATCGCCGGTGCCAGGCTCTCGGGCTTGTCGGTCGGCCCATATCGCGCGACAGGATTGCCGTCCTTGTCGATCAGAAACTTTGTGAAGTTCCATTTGATGCCTTGCGAACCCATCAGGCCCGGTTTTGCCTTTTTCAGATATTTGTAAAGCGGGTCTGCGCCATCGCCATTGACTTCGACCTTGGCCAAAACCGGAAAACTCACATCATACGTCAGCGAACAGAAATTCGCGATTTCAGCGGCATCGCCAGGCTCCTGCGCGCCGAACTGATTGCACGGGAAGCCCAACACAGTCAGCCCGCGATCCTTGTAGGTCCGGTGCAGCTTCTCGAGTCCTTCATATTGTGGCGTAAATCCACATTTTGACGCGACATTGACGATCAGGATCGGTCCTTCGATCTCACTTAATTTCATTTGCCCGCCGTCGGCCTTCTTGACCGTGTAATCATGGACGCCCATCGCGCACTCTCCTGTTTCCAATCACGGATTATCATTCGTTGTCCGCCGCGACCAGAGTTCCCCGCTCGAAGTTCAAACGATTTCTTGGCCGGACGATATTGGCTGCGGCGGCAATTCTGATTGCGCTGTTTCTCGATCTGTCGCCAACTGTATCGCCTGGTAAAACACCGACGGCCGAACAGGCCAAGCGTGCCCGTGAGGTTGCGCGCATGGCGGGACGCTCGTTGCAAGACGGCAATGGACTTGCGACACTTCGCGTTGATCGAGCCGATCTGGACAGCGCAGCCACCTTGGCAACATCACTCGGCAAATTCGGCCGGTTCGACAGCGCAATTGCGGGCGGCACGCTGACACTCCGCACCAGTCGCCGCTTCACTTTCATCTGGATCAACGGCGAAGCGCGCATTTCGCCTAGTGCAAAGGGCTTTCCCGAAACGCGGCTCAGGATCGGCGATCTTCCCCTCGGTCCGTCGATCAGCCGCCGCATCCTTGATCTGGCGCGTAAAGTCATCCGCTGGCGCGGTGTCAACGTGCCCCCGCTCGACAATCTTGTGCGCCATGTTCGCGTGGAGTCCGATGCCGTTTCGGCGCTCGTATACCTGCCGCTCAACGGTGCGTTTGCAAATGACTTGTCGGACTTTCGCAGCCAGCCGATTGACGCCGCGCTGACAGCATCGATTTATTGTCGCCTGACCAAACTCAACCGCAAATCACAGACCGATGATATGACGCTGGTTGTTCGCCGCGCCTTTCTGTCGAACCAGTCCATGCTGTCGATTGAAGCGCAGAACCGCGCAACTTTCGTAGCATTGGCAATGTATGCAACAGTTCCTGATGCTGGTCGTTTGGCGGGTGATGCCGCAACGCGCATCGGCGACTGTCAATTTGCCCATGCCAAACCGCTGCTGGCAGGCCGCGCAGACCTTGCGGCTCATTGGGCGCTGTCCGCCGCACTCGCGGTATCTCTCGGCGACGACATCGGCAGCGCCATGGGCGAATGGAAGGAACTCTCCGACAGTCGCCCTGGCGGCAGCGGCTTTTCCTTCGTCGATTTGGCAGCCGACCGCGCAGGACTCGCCGTCGCACGCCGCGCTACCGACCCTGAAACCGCGCCGCTCACTGCAGACCGCTTGCGTACAGCGGGCGGCGAAGACCTGCTTCCCGTCCGCGCCTTGGCTTTGTCAGAAGGATTGAGCGAAAGCGCATTTATCGGTAAGTACCAGACACTCGACAGCGCCCATTTTGCCGCTGCCAAAGCCCGCATCGACCGTGTTATCGCCCAGACTGTCGGACGCTAGCTCAAGACCCCGTCATGCAAGCGGTGCACGCGGTCCATTTTGGCGGCAATCCGTTCATTGTGCGTCGCGACCAGCGCCGATGATCCTTCGCCACGCACAAGATTGAGGAACTCAGCAAAAACAACATCCGCGGTCGCTTCATCGAGATTACCTGTGGGCTCATCCGCCAAAATGAGTGCAGGCCGGTTCGCCAGTGCCCGCGCCACTGCGACCCGCTGCTGCTCGCCGCCCGACAGCTGCGATGGCCGGTGCGTCAGTCGTTCAGCCAGCCCAAGTGCGCCCAACAATTCTGTCGCACGCCTTTCAGCTATAGAACGCGTCGTGCCGTGGATCAGCTGCGGCAAAACAACATTCTCGCTTGCATCGAAATCGGGGAGGAGATGATGAAACTGATAGACGAAACCCAGCGCATTACGTCGCACCCGAGTCCTGCCATCGCTGTCGAGCTTTGATGCCTCCTCGCCTACGATCCTTATCGACCCCTCAAACCCGCCTTCGAGCAATCCGACCGCTTGCAGCAAGGTCGATTTTCCCGATCCGGACGGCCCGAGCAGCGCCACTATTTCGCCCGGCGCTATCGCCAGATCGACCCCGCGCAGGACATGAATCACAGCCTCGCCCTGCTTGAACGTGCGCTTCAGCCCGCTGACGGCAAGCACATCACTCATAGCGCAACACCTGCACAGGGTCCGTGCTCGCCGCCTTGAACGCGGGATATAGCGTAGCGAGAAAGCTGAACAGCAGCGCCATTACCGTTATGCCGAGCACTTCGAACGGATCGGTCTTCGACGGTAATTCAGTCAGAAACCGGATCGACGGATCCCACAAATTCTGTCCCGTCACGAGCTGGACAAAATTAACCACTGACTGCCGGAAAAACAGGAATATGAACCCGAGGATCAACCCCGCCGCTGTCCCCAGTGCACCAATTGTCACACCAACGACCACGAATATCCGCATCATCGACGCGCGAGCCGCACCCATTGTTCGCAGGATCGCAATGTCGCGTGTCTTGGCGCGGACAAGCATGATCAGCGACGACAGGATGTTAAACACCGCAACAAGCGTAATTATCGACAGGACGACAAACATGGCCACTCTTTCGACAGCGAGCGCTTCGAACAATGCAGAGTTCATCTGGCGCCAGTCGGTCACCACCGCCTTGTCGCCGATCTTTGGAATAAGTGGCGACAGGATTTTCGCGACTTTATCCGGATCGGTCGTCTCGACCTCGACCATGCCCACTGAATCGCCGAGTAGGAGAAGCGTCTGTGCATCCTCGATCGGCATCAACACAAATATTTTATCATAGTCGTAGATTCCGACTTCGAAGATCGCAGCGACGCGATAGCTGACAATCCTTGGCACCGTGCCAAACGGCGTCGTCTGGCCGGCGGGCGAAATCAGCGAGATTTCGCCGCCTATCTGCGCGCCCAATGCCTCCGCCAGTCGCGCGCCCAGGGCCACGTTACCGCTACCCGGCACAACAGCGTTCATGTTGCCGGCAAGCACCTTGTTTTGCAGCGTTGGGTTGATGCGAATATCTTCGACACGCATCCCGCGAATACTGACACCTTCAACCCGTCCCTCATGGCTTGCCATCAGCGGCTGTTCGATCATCGGTGTTGCGGAGGTTACACCTGGTGTCTTCTGTGCCGCTGCCATGATCTCGCGCCAATCGGGCAAGCGCCCGCCGTAGCCCTGAATAACAGCATGGCCGTTCAGGCCGACGGTCTTGTCGAACAATTCAGCGCGAAATCCGTTCATCACGCTCATCACGATCACCAGTGCTGCGACACCGAGCATCACAGCGACAAGGCTGATCGAAGCGACCAGGAAGATGAACCCCTCGCCCTTGCCGGGAAGGAGATACCGCCGTGCGATCATTCTTTCGTAGGGGGACAAGATCATGCGGTTTTCGCTTACGGGCGCACGGGCGGGCTGGCAACCGCACGCACTCTGTTGCGCAATGAGCACAGGTGACACCAAATCGGTCACAGGTGTAACCGAATCCGTTGGCAATGGCGCACGACTTCCCTAGCGTCATATTACTGAAACGGAAGGCAATGGCCACGGTTCGGGGAGTGCGCTGGCTCCGACACCCTGCACAAAAGGGGGCGGGTGACGTAGAAGACAGCGCAATATCAAGAAGGGGGCTGACGAGGCAATCGTCACGCGGGTGCCCGGGCCACGAAAGTGGTCCGGGCATTCGCCGTTTCGGGATCAGATTTCGACCTGACTGCCCAGTTCGACCACGCGGTTCGTCGGCAGCCGGAAAAACTCCATCGCACTTTCCGCGTTGCGCAACATCCATGCGAACAACTTTTCGCGCCAGATCGCCATCCCTGGCCGCGACGACGGTAGTAAAGTCTGCCGCGCGAGGAAAAAGCTTGTGTCCATCATCTTAAAAGCGGGGCCACAACCCGTGAGCCGCGCCAGGGCGGCAGGCACGTCGGGCTCCTGCATAAATCCATATTTGATAACGAGCCGGTGAAATCCCTCGCCTAGATCCTCGAGGCGACAGCGTGTATCGTCCTCGACATAGGGCATATCGGCGATCTTGACGGTCAGCAGAATGATGCGCTCATGGAGCACTTTGTTGTGCTTCAAGTTGTGGAGCAGCGCATGGGGCACACCTTCGGGCGTCGACGTCATG
>JANOZQ010000407.1:0-1550 GCA_031429555.1 Sphingomonas sp.
CCAACATGGGCCCGATCGTCGATATTCAGATCAACCGCGTTCAGAAATTGCTGGCGGACCGCAAAATTGCCCTCGACTTGACCGATGCCGCCCGCGCGTGGCTGGGCCGCGTCGGCTATGACCCGGTCTACGGTGCTCGGCCATTGAAGCGCGCGGTGCAGAAATATCTGCAGGATCCGCTGGCGGACGCAATTTTGAGAGGCGATGTGGCCGACGGGGTTACGGTCAGTGTCGATGAAGGCGATGGCGCGCTGAAATTCGCGACTTGAACGACTAGGCCCCGTCGATCCACAACTGAAGGATCGGTAGGACCGGTTTCAACTTGTCCGCATAATTGCACCATTGTCCGGAGCCATCGAACAGGGCACCACGCACTTGTGCAGCACTTGCAGTCTTGACCCGCCCCGACCGCGCTGTCGAACCAAAATCTTTCATGGCAGCCGACCAAGGGATACCAAGAAACGCGCACAGGCTTTTCGTTGTCGCGTCAAAATCACGGATCAGGTCTTCATAGATAACGACATGCTTCGTCACCGGAAGCACGGCGATGCATGTCTGGATCAAACGCATGACAGCATCATAATGCAATGCCGAGCGTTCGAGTGACGAAAACTCGAGCGTCATCGGGCTGTAGACAAATGCGCGGCGATAGCAGCTCCACACCACGTCCCGCGGATCGCGCCGCATGATCAATATCTTTGCATCGGGAAAAAGTCGCGCAATGACGGGAAGCCCCATGCTTTTTGACGGGTCCATATCAACGAAAGTCTTGCCCTCTACCTCAACACCTGCGTCGGCGACACGCCGCCAATAGGCTGCGCGGAGCATGTCGATTTCAGCGTTCGGCAATGTCGCAAGCCGCGAAATGCCTTCCTCGGTCAGGAACGCTTCAGCGTCGTCGAGCGTACCTGCTTCCTCGGTTGTGACGACTGCTGGTAAAGAGGCCAGCGCTTGTTCGACGAGGGTTGTTCCCGACCGCGGATAACCCAGCAGAAAGACATGCGTCGTGACCGGGCCAGCCTTCGAGCCACGTGATGCCCAATCACCCGGCTTCAGGGCCGCAACAGCCCGCTCGATGCCGTAAAGTCGCTCCCGCACCGCTGCCGGGGCTTCCGACGGGCCAGACATGGCTGCAAACCGCTGGTTGGCTGCCGCATAGGCCACATAGGCGTCGTCGAATCGGCCCAAGCGATCCAGCGCGTCGCCGAGTAACGTCTGCACATCAACCTGGCCGGGGGCGATCTGCTGCAATAGCTCGACTGCGCGACGATAATTCCCGTCTGCCATCTCGCAACGCGCAAGCGCCATGCACGCCGCTGCGTCATTCGGGCCAAAGGCATAAGCCTGAAGAGCGAAACGGCGTGCTGCATCAATCTGGCCCAGCTGTGCGTTGGTTGTAGACAATCCGGCAAATCCGGGCGCTGTATCCGGTGCAAGTTCAGTTACGCGCTGATAGCTTTGCCGCGCTTCATCGAGCGACCCTGCTGCTTCGAGGGTCAGTGCCCGGCCATACCAAGCGGCAACCATGTCCCGATTGCGCGCCAGAGCAT
>JANOZQ010000408.1:0-1783 GCA_031429555.1 Sphingomonas sp.
GTTGCCGCTTACGCCTTTGCTCGGCCAGCATAATGCAGAAATCGTCGCCGTGATCGGCGCGCCGTTGCTGACGTTGCTCGCGCTCATGATTTCAGTGGTTGCGATGACGCGGCGGCTGTTCGGGCCCGATGTTGCGACGTCATTGCTTGCTTGTGTTCTGACAATGTCGGCCCCGTTTATTTTCCTGCAAGTTCACCCTGGACGGATCGATCATCACGGCTGGCAGATTGCCTTTGCCGCTGCTGCCGTTGCGGCGCTCGTGCAACACAATGCGCGCTCGTCGGGGATTGGCGCGGGCATCGCGCTGGCGCTTTATCTTAACATTTCGATCGAAGGTGCGCCGTTTGTTGCTGCCGCAATTGGCATTGTCGGGCTTCTCTGGGCGCTTGACCGCGAGGACGGCATCCGTTTGACGAGCACCATATGGGCGTTGCTTGCGACCACACTGGTGTCCTCGCTGCTAACAGTCCCGTCTTATCGCTGGACGGAATCGCTGTGCGACGCCGTAATGCCGTCGCATATGGTGGCAATGGCCGTTGCAGCTCTTGGAACGGCGCTGGTGGTTCGGTTTGGAGCCGAGCGCGGTGCTATTATCAGGCTGATGATGCTCGGCAGTGTTCTCGCTGTCACACTTGCGGTGTTCGGCTTTGCGGCACCGACATGCCTGGGAAGCCCGTTCGGCACTCTTGACCCCGTCATCAACACCTTCTGGTATCAAAATGTCGGCGAGGGCATGCCCGTCTGGCGTCAGGATGCGATCAACGCCGTGTCGATGATCGGCTTTCCGCTGGTTGTCGGCATCGGCACGGTTCTTGGTTACCTGCGCGCGTCATCACCCGAGATGCGCAGGCGCTGGACGATTATCCTGTTTATGTTGATTGTTGCGATGATAACCGGAACCCTCGTGCGGCGGGCAGCAGGGATTTCCCATGTCCTTGCCGTGCCAGGTGCACTGGTGCTCGTCGGCATCGTTGTGCATTATGCCGAAACGCGTTTTGTGGTGCTGTTTCGGTCATTGGCAAGTGCAGTCGCGATATTTGCTTTCTCCCCGATTATGCCGATTTATGCCGTAGCCACTATGGAGGCTGCGCCGAAAACTCCCGAAAAGACGGACATGCCGGTCAATAATTGTGAACGCCTTTGCGCGCTTCGCAAGCTCGCCGCGCGCCCGCCGGAAACGATCCTCGCCGGCATTGATCTCGGTCCAATGGTCATCGCCACCACGCCGCACAGCGTTTATGGCACTGGTTATCACCGGATGCAGGTGCCGCTGCGTGAAACGATCCTGTTCTTTCTGGGGTCGCCCAAGGAAGCCCGCGCGCTGATGCGTGACAGGGGGTTCCGTCACATCCTTATCGCACCGGGCTCGGGCGATACCGGCCTGTTTCTGAAACGGGCACCGAACGGCATGATGGCGCGGCTGGTCAACGGACCTGTGCCGTCATGGCTTGTCGAGGAGGATCTGGGATCACCAACCCTGCGGCTCTATCGCATCCGCGAATGATGCACCATTTGCACGAACGTGTCCCGCCCCGCTAAGGCGCGATAGTGACGACGCAGCATCAACAGTGGTGGCAGGGACGGACGGTGGTTGTCCTGCTGGCGCTTGCCGCAATGCTGCCCTTGGTCTGGCCCACGATCCCGCCGCTTGTCGATTTGCCGGGCCATATGGGGCGTTATCGCATTCAGCTCGATTATGCCGACAGTGCAGTTTTGCGAGATTACTACAGCTTCAAGTGGAATCTGATCGGCAATCTTGGCGTTGATCTGCTGATTATTCCGC